>JALFYG010000127.1 GCA_022784805.1 Spirochaetales bacterium | reverse complement strand
TTCCGAAATGAAGTTGCAGGCGTCACGATAGGCCTCCGACACCTCCCTGAAAGGGGTGGCGTCGTCGGTGTAGATCCTGTACTTTGCCGTGATGACCTGCTTCATGATATTATTATAGCCTAGAAAAGCGCAGGAATAATCACAAACACCAAAAATTCTTTTGGTCTGCTCCTCCTACGCGGCACGGCCAGCGGGGTTTCCGCCGACTGGAAAGAGGTAAAATATGAAAAAACTATCGATTATTTTGGTTGTCGCTTTAGTCTGTCTGACTTCTTTGTTTGCGACCTTTGATTATTCGCTGGACTTTATCTCGCTTGATCCTCTCCACAAAGAGTACATTGCTGATAAAAACAGTGCTAATATCGCCTTTGGTTATATACACAACTTTTCCGGCTTTCCAGACCATATTCATCAGGATAGTCTTATTGTCTATCCTTTGGAGTATAAAGGCCAGAAGGGAATGACACAGATAAAAGTGGGAGAGAATTTCTCCCTGTTGAGAAATACATTCTCTTTTGATGGCTTTATTTCTCCTATTTCCTTTGATTTCTCCATTCAGGCTGCGTTGAACTTTATATTGGATGACGGAATCACGGATATTATTGCAGAGGACGGTGTTTATTTCTTTGGTTTGACAGCTTCCGTTGCCGACAAGGTTTCTATGAGGGCTGGTTTCCATCACTACAGTAACCACTATGGTGACTATGTGTATAAGAAAATGGAACAGAGCCAGTTGTTGACTTTTGATAGAATTCAAAAGTATCTCAGAATGATGACATATGTAGTCGGTGTTTCTGTGGAACCAATAGATGGTATCAGATTGTATGGTGAATATAACTGGGTTCCTGCAAATATCGACGGTTTCAGACCATGGATGTTCAGACCAGATTGGCTTACCAGCGAAGACCACACAATTAATGATCCTAGCGGCAAGTACAAGGCAAGAATCGTTAACTTTGGACTTGAACTGAGTCATACATTCTTCAAATCTCTCGGCACAACCACACTTGCATGTGATTTGCACTTATATGAGGAAGGACAGATTGTTTATAAGAATGAAGATGGATCATATATGACCAATGAAGCAGACATCCACTATGATCCTACTCTGCCATGGAGAAGAGAGATCTCTGTAGTCCTCAGTCAGGAATTGGCAACAGACTTCTTCATTGAGATCCTGTATTGTCAGGGAGCTTCACCGATCAACATGTTCTACTTCCTGAACGATGACGCCAAGTGGCTGAAGGTAAGTTTCAAGTACAATCCTAATCCTACAGTTGCTCTGATAAAATAAGATAAAAACTAAAGGCTTTCTCCCTTCTTTGAGCTTCAAGGAAGGGGGCATGTTTTTATAATGAAAAAATTTATTGTAATACTGCTGGTTGTCATTTCTAGTTTTGCTTCCCTCTTCGCTTCCTTTGATTATTCTTTGGATTTCTTTTCCTTTGATCCTCTTCATAAGGTTTACATTGCGGACAAGAATAGTCATGACATCGAATTCAATTGCATCGCAAATTTCGGGGACAAGATAGATCACATTTTCCAGGATACACGTTATGGAGAGATCAATCCTCATCGTTATGAGATAAAGTAAAAGGATTTGATGGATTCCCTCTTGCAGATAAAGCTTGCAGACGGTCTTTGCTTCTTCAGGAACACGTTCTCTTTCGATAGTGTTGTTTCTCCCATTGCCTTTGAACTTATCTTTCAGCCATCCTTGAACTCTCTTATTGACACTGGGTTCCACGGGGTGTTGGCTTATGAAACGATCTGGCTTGCCGGGATAAATGTGAGTGTTGCAGATAAAGTCACGTTCCGTGCAGGTGCATCACTATTGCAACCACTATGGGGACATGTTGCTAAATGAGCTGACTGAAGCAGATCGGGGAGATATTGATCTGATTTATAAGTATGCGAGAATGCATACCATGGCATTCGGGGGCTCCATCGAACCAATTGAAGGGGTGAGAATATATGGTGAATTTGATATGCCTTATAAAGGCACGGAGTCATTGCGTCCTTATACTTTCCAGCCATCATGGATGGAAAACTCAATCTACCTTGGAAAAAATCCGGATCAATACAAAGCAAGGATCATTAACTTCGGCTTTGAACTAAGCCACATTTTCTTCCCGCAACTAGGGAAGACAACCTTTGCATATGATTTACATCTATATGAAGAGGGGCAGATTGTATATAAGAATGCAGATGGATCCTATATAACGGATCCGAAACTCATTGTCTACGATCCAAGTAGACCTTGGAGACAGGAGTATTCCGTTGTCTTGAATCAACGCATCGCACCTTACTTTAGCATTGAGCTTCAATTCTGTTACGGGTATACGCCGTTAAATATGTTCTATTACATCGAGGACACCTCTTGGTTCAGTATTGGATTTAAATTTGATCATGATGCATCGATTCCTATCATCAGATAGAATAAAAAATATGGAAAGGAGAGTAGTAGAAAGACTTTCTATGGGGAATAAACATAGTATGAAAAGAAAACTTATCGTCATTACTTTATTGGTATTGTTGACATCATCATTGTTCGCCTTCGATTACAAATTGGAGTTGTTTTCCTTTAAGCCTACATATAAGGAATATACTGCAGATCGAAGCAGGGCTTCCCTTGATTTACAGTATGCAGCCGCTTATGAAGGGTATCCTGATTATATTTACCAGGAAATGGGAAAGATACCATTCAATGAGCCAAGGAAATGGAGAAAGCAGCCTTTCCTGGCTGTCTATCATATGGGTGAGTCTCTTTCTGCCTTTAGAAATACTCTTTATTTTGATAACTTCTTGTCACCAATATCCTTTGATCTTTCCTTCCAGGGCGGCATGACCAATGTAATGGAAGGAAGAATAGCGGATCTCGTAGGGTTTGACGGTAATTACTTCTTAGGTGTCAATGCAAGTATCGCTGACAAAGTCGTCCTTCGTTATGGCATCAGCCATTTTTGCACCCACTACGGGGACGGAGTTTATAAGCAGTTTGAAGATGGCCCTGTAATGCCAAGTGTAGGAACCTTTGATGAATGGTTTAAATACCTGAGAATGAACTCCATGGATTTCGGCCTCTCCATCTATCCTATTCCTCAGCTGAGACTCTTTACCGACATTAACTTCAATACCGAGGAAACCCATGTTCGTCCTCACTACTTCAGTCCCAATGACATAACAGATACAGACTCCGTTGTTGACGTTGAGAATCTTCCTTCCTCTTATAATGGTTTGATTCTTTCCTTTGGAGCTGAAATAGAACTTTCAATCTTCAAGAATCTTGGCCCGACAACTCTTGCCTATACAGGTAGGGCATATGAAGAAGGAAAGATCGTTTATAAGGATGAGGATTTGATTGCTGCAGGAAGAGCTCCTGGCGAGTTTTTCTATGATCCGGATAGGCCATGGGAGTTTGAGAATACTATCTGTCTTTCACAGAAGATCAGCGATATCGCTTCCCTTGATATCACATGGCACCATGGTAGGTTTATTCTTAACTCATTCTATGCAACACGTACCGACTATATATCAATTGGAGGTCGATTGGACTTCGATGGTTCTTTCACATTATTTGATACAAGAAAATAGTGTTGAATGGTCATGACAAAAGCCCCGAAAGGGGTTTTTGTTATGTGCTTTCAAGATGAAATAAAGACAAACGTCACACAAAATAAATCAAATCAGAGCTGGATTGAGTGTCTTAAGCTATGAATATATCAAGCGGCATACGGGAATCGGACCCGCGTACTCGGCTTGGGAAGCCGGTGCACTACCATTGTGCTAATGCCGCATGTGAGATACATCATATTTGTGTTATGGAACTTTTTCAATATTGTGGGAAGATGCTCTTTCTTATTCTTTTTTCCAAGCTGAATATGTAGTATTCTTTTTCCATGGCTATAATGAAAATCAAAGGTGTCGTCAAAGAATACGCATGGGGAAATAAAGTTTTTCTTCCCTCTCTTCTAGGATATGAAGCAAGTGATAAGCCTCAGGCAGAGTATTGGATGGGAACCCATCCAAGTGGAGAGGCTTTGGTTGGAGAAGTTCCCCTTTCTGAAATAATCGGAAGAAGACTTCCATTCCTTTTCAAAGTCTTGGCAATAGACTCTCCTCTTTCTTTGCAGTGTCATCCTAATAAAGTGCAGGCAAAAGAAGGATGGAAGAAGGAAGAGGAATTGAGGGCAAGGGGAGAAGCCCATAATTATCAGGATGATAATGAGAAGGCTGAAGTCTTATGTGCCCTTACTCCTGTCACTGCTCTCTGTGGATTTAAAGAATTTGATAGTGCTGTCAAATGCCTAAATGAATACATCCCGTTGTCATTTGAGAAATATCTCAAAGAAAAGAAAGATAGCAAGGATCTCTTCCTTTCCCTCTTCGCTCTCCCTGTTTCTGATAAGCTCTCTGTTTTGGATGAACTATGTGAGAATATCGAGAAGAAAGGAGAGAATAAGAAGGAGGGTGAGTTCTTTACTCCCGATGGTGTCATCTCAACAGTGTTAAAGAAGTATCCTGGAGATATCGGGTGTGTATTTCCATTGATGATGAACGTGGTGCATGTTGCTCCGGGAGAAGCTTTGTACCTTGAGCCAGACACTCTCCACGCTTATGTAAGCGGCAACGGAATGGAGTTGATGACAGCATCAGACAATGTACTTAGAGGTGGTCTCACTCCAAAGAGAATTGATCTCAAGGAACTCTCATCCCTCCTTTATTTCGGTGCTTCCTTTCCTGAGGATGTAAAAAAGAGAGAAAACAATGGAATCATCAACTACATGACTCCTTCCCCTGATTTCATGCTCTCCAGAATGAACGATGGAGTATTCTCCATTCCTTCCTCAATCGATGCGATGGTAATCGTTGAAAAGGGAAGTGCAGAAGTAATGGAAAATAATGAAAAGATAAGCCTTGGGAAGGGTGAAGTCTGCTTTATTGAGAAGGGTAGTTCCGTAAAGGTTAGTATTTCAGGTGCAGCATATATGGCAAGTGAGGCATACGTCTGATGAACTATGTTGCCATAGACTTTGAAACTGCTGCATGCCGCATGGACAGCGCATGTGCCCTTGGCCTTGTGAGATTCGACTGTGAAGGAGAAGAATTGGACTCCTGGTACTCTCTTATCAGGCCTCCTGTACTGCAGTTTGATGATGTGTGTACACAGGTACACCATCTCTCTCCTCTCGATATAACAAAGGCCCCGACACTGAAGGAACTTTGGCCTGAGATAAGGGAGTTCATAAAAAATGATCCTCTTGTAGCCCACAATGCTCAGTTTGATATGAATGTTCTAAGACATACTCTTGTAGCATGGGACCTGGATGTTCCTTCCTATAAGTATTTCTGCACTTTATCTCTGTCCAGAAAACTATGGAAGGGGAGAAGGAGCTACAAGCTTACTTCACTGGCTGAAGATATGGGTTGGGAGTATGATGCCCATAACGCTTTGGCAGATGCGGAGGTTTGTGGAAAGCTCTTTTCAAGGTTATGCGGTGAAGTGCTCTACAATGACGATGTTGCAGCCAGATTCTTCTCCCGTATTTATAAGAAGGGAGAGAAACATGTGTTTCCAGAGACTCTGGAGTCTCCATATAAAGATACTCTATTTGGATAATTTAAATGAGATGTTAAGAAAAATGGTCCGGAGGTTTTTTCCTACGGACCATTCTCTTTATGTCATTCCTGCCATGTAACCTTGGCACGTGTCCCCCAAGGAGCACCATTAATTGAGCCTTCTGACTTATTGATAATGATTTCTTTGAGGAAGAAATTAAAGTTATAGAAGAAAGTATATTTACCGATTGAGGTTACAGAAGCAGGAATATTGATTCTTTGGAGGTTAGGTATTCCAAAGAAAGCATAATCTTTAATTGTCGTTACACCAGAGGGAACAGAATACTCTGCGTCAGGTTTTGATGAAGGATAGTATATCAAAGTTGTAAGATTCTTATTGAACAGTACACCATCTTTTGTGGAATATTTCTTATTATTTTCGTCAACCAGTATTTCTTCTAGGTTGTTGCTGTTGGCGAAAGCTTTTGGTTCGATATTAGTTACACTTTCAGGGATAGTTATTGTAGATAATCCATTGTTATAGCCAAGAGCACCTTCCCGAATTGTAATAAGATTTTTCGGAAGTATTATTGAATTCAGTGATACTCCTTGGAACGCATAAGGTTCCAGCGAAGTGACACTTTCTGGAACAGTATATGAAGAGCCGTCTTTCCCTGCAGGATAACAGATGAGCTTGGACATGAGCTTGTTAAAAAGAACACCATCTTTTGTCGTGTAATACTTATTATCATTGGAAACAGTTATTTCAGAAAGATTTGGACAATTTCCAAAAGCGCTATTACCAATAGAGATTACACTTTTTGGAATATAAATCGATGTTATATTGCTACAGTAAAAAGCACGCTCTTCAATTGAAATGACGGTGTCTGGAATAATGATGGACGTAAGTTTTTCACAGTTTTCAAAAACACTTTCACCTAATGACTTCAGTGTCGGAGGAATAGAAATCTCTCTGAGGTTTTCGCAACTATAGAATGCGCAGTCTCCGATGGATGTCACAGAATCTGGAATCGATACCTTTTCTAATGATATACAGTAAGACTTTCCCAAATCATCGGACTATAGAAACAGGCCTTTGACCTTATTTTCAGGGTGTTTCCTCCCATTTGCCGGTCGTAAAAACCTATTTAAATCCATTTCTCATTATCCAGGTGCATAGTGTCCGTCATTATGCACT
>JALFYG010000116.1 GCA_022784805.1 Spirochaetales bacterium | reverse complement strand
GTTCCACCTTACTTCCGACGACAAGGAGCTGGACTTCAGAAGGTATCCATTAGATAACTACTCTGTGGCCTCAGACCTATATTGGTATGAGAAGGGAGATATGGTAAGTATCGGGGACACAGACAAGGTCTTCTATTGTTTCCCAATAGAAAAATGCGATGTGGCGGCGAAAGTAAGAATGGCCACAGAGTATATCTACAGAAAGGCAAATGAGGAACTAAAAGAGAGAAAAATCGCAAAATAAAGCAAAAATGGCAATTGATGAGCAATTGTGTTAGAATAGAAATATGACTACTTTGGTTTTAGAGCCTTCATCTTCAATTAATGATGCTCTTTCCTCAGCTCCCGATGGTCCAGTGACCTTGGTTTTGAGAGAGGGCGTATGGAGAGAAAAGGTATTTGTTACCCGTCCTGATGTCACTCTTCTAAGCGAAGAGGGTGCCAGGATTGATAACGATGATAGGCATGGCACGGTAAGGGACGGCAAGGTCTTTGCCACCGGCGACAGTGCCACTTTCACTGTTTCTGCACCTAACTTTACAGCTCTAGGCATTACTTTCTCCAACTCTTTTGACTATCCAGGAGGAAAGAAATGGAATGAAGAGCATAAAGATGACGGAAAGAAGATGGACCTTCAGGCTGTTGCTTTCCGTGCCGCTTTCGGTGCTGACCATACGACTCTCAGAGCCTGCACATTCCTTGGTTGGCAAGATACCCTCTACTTGGATTCCGGTTCCACTTTGTTGGAAGACTGCACCATAAAAGGCTCCGTGGACTTTATCTTCGGCTCTGGATCCGCGTTATTCCAAGGCTGCGAAATAGTATCAAAAGGAAATGGGTTTGTGGCGGCTCCCTCCACTTTCGATAGTGAGGAACTGGGCTTTGTCTTCCATGACTGCATATTCTCCAAGGAAGGGAATACAGAAAACAATTCTGTGTTTATTGCCCGTCCTTGGCACCCTGCAGGAAGCGAGAATAGGGATCCTATGGTTCTTCTAATAGATTGCTCCCTTTCCTCTCACATCAATCCATACCTTTGGACAGACATGAAGTCCAAGCGCCCTGATGGCACTGAAAAGATCTGGAAAGGTGAAAGCTCTAGGTTTTTCATCTTCTCTTCAGGAAAAGAGAACATCAAAATGGAAGAGGCAGATAGGCTCTTGAAGCTGATGATGGCCAGGTTATAAGAGACCAATAGACCTGGCGATGTCTGAAATGCCCAAAGCCGTAAAGACTTCTTTCTTGAAGCTATAGAAGACTTCCATGAAAATATCCCAAAGAGCCTTCTCCACTTCGCTCTCCTGTGTCGTTGTCTCCTCCACGTATGCTCTTCCTTCGTCGCTTGCTTTCTCTATGAGAGAGTAATCGAAGTTCTTCAATGCCCAAAGGGTGGTGTCCAAGGAAGACTCCAATCTCTCTTCTTCATTATCTGGAAGGAGAGGGAAGAAATCCAAACCTGTAAGCTCCTCAACTTCATCAACAGTCACTGCAAAGTATGAGAGAGGCTCCTTTGAGTTTTCATGAGGCATAATAAAGCCGATGGCCTTGATGGTAGGTGGAGTGTAATCAAGGACGACTTTGTAGAAGGTCTTCGGTACAGCAACTTCATTTTCTCCGATAGTATCATATGGGCCATCGGTCAACACCGGTCCCGTTACAACATAGATACACTCGTCTTCATATGCAATTGATCTTATGGCTTCTTCCAGGTCACTCCATATTCCAGCATTGAAGGCATGGGTCTGAGGACACATATTCGAGAGATAGAAGGTGTCATTCATGGCATCGAAGGACGATCTGAAGTCTGCAGCAGGTGCCATATGCCCCCTGTCATAGCCAGACTTCTTGTAGTCGCTGAGAGTGGCACTTCCTGTAGAGATAGCCTTGTCTTCCCTGAAGTTGTCTTTTCTTTCAACGGCTTGGTTGATCACCTCGTCCCTTGTCAGCTCATAGGCAACCCACTCTGGAACCTCATATTCCTCAGAGTAGGAGAGGGTGTATCCAGTGTGCTGGATTATCTCCCCCGTTCCCCCGTTTGGAATCTCCAGATTCTCTATATAAGTTGGGTTATATTCGTCTTCCATTTCGCTTTCTGTGGGAGTAATGAAAGCTAGGGCAATGAAGAGGACCACCAATATCAGAAAGAGAAAGACTATCCTCTTAATGGCTTTTCCGCCCTTCTTTTTCTTCTTCTTCTTTTTATTTCCACTCATTCTTTATTTCTCCTTCGTGTCTCTCTTCTTGCTTCTTCCAGTGTCAGAAGAATAGAAGTGAGAGTCTTTCTTTCTTGATCAGTAAGGCTCTCAACAGCTTTCTTTATTTCAGGAAAACGCTTGGCTGCCGCTTCCGGCATCAGCCATACGTTCTCTTCGTCTGTAGCCTTTAATATCTTATATAGCACTTCCACCAGTGTCTCACGCTCATTTCTATCCAAAAGTAAGAGAAAGTTTTTCACTGTGATGTCTATCTTTTGGCTTCGGTATGTGACTGAAGGCTGGGTGAGAAACTTTCCTCCTGAGAGGAGCCAGGTAAAGGCATCGTGCTGCATCAGACCCAATGACGATGATTTCACGACCACTGAATTCTCCGTGGTGTTAAAGAGCATCCCGATTATTGAGGAAGATGGAATAAAGGAGTGGGTTATAGCCTGTATATCCTTCCATCTCTCGCTCTCGATCAGAGGATCTGGGAGACCAGGAGCGTCAAAGATATAGATGTCTTTTATCTTGGAAAAGGTCTCTTTCTTTGCCTTCATGGCAGCGTAAAGCGCTAGGGTTCCACCTTTGCTATGGCCTAGAATATGGAGACTCTCTAGGTTCTCGCTAATTCTCTCGAGGCCCTCAAGAGCTCTCTTTTCTGATGGAATTTCATCCTCCACCGCCATATTAAAGTCTTCTTTCCACCCTGTAAGGCTTTCGTCTGTTCCCCTGTAGACAAGGTAGTGTTCGTCTCCCTCTTGGAATAAGGCCGCTGCATATTGCTCCGCGCCCTTGTCGTCTACTACCTTCTCGCCTACGGCATATAAAAGCCTCAAGTCTTTATAACGCTCTGATGCAGCGACCTTATGCCAAAGCTTTGCTTGGTTGACTTCAAAGCCCTTCAATTCCTCGACAGGGACAGGGCACGCAATGGATAAAAGCTCCTTCACAGTCTTGCCAAATTCACTCTCCGGGATCATCTCAAGCTTCTGATACTCAAGGATAGTGATGATCAGCATATCGACTTCGCTAAAAGGGATGGCATTCTTACTGATGGAGCCCAGCCACATAAGAGTATCGAGGATGTTAACTTTAGCTTTCACTGTGTCTTCTCCTTTTATAGGCGCAGAAAACTAATAGTTCAAAGGCAAAAAGAAGAAGGAATGTAAGGATTGCCTTTGGACTCGATGTTTCGTTTTCAAGAATAAAGAATGAAATTGATGGTAAACTTGAACCCTTATAGTTTGCAACTATCGAAACGACAAGATTGTTGGATAGATGCATACTTAATGGAAACTCAAAACCCTTTGTCACGATGGCTCCTGCCATCACCAATGCTCCCCAAAGAAAGTAGTGTAATACCGCCCACTCTCCGCCTTCCACCCATATTTCCTTATTAAATAGATGGGGAAGGGTGAAGAGAATACCGGAAGCAATGGAGATGAGGATACACCAGCTTTTCTTTCCGAGGGAATCATTATCGAGAACTCTCAGTGGAAGCACCCTGAAAATATACTCTTCAATCGTAATCTGGATAGGGATAAACAAGAGGGAGACAAGAAGTGATATTATCTTAGCCTTGGCTGGTGCAGTATTAAGAGTTGCACCCTCCAATAGGGAGGCGATAGACAAAATCACAAAAGAAGAGAGGGTGAATATGAGAAAGAGGGATGAAGAGAACTTCTTATTTATAAGGAGGACAAAGTCCTCAAAGAATCTCTTTCTCTTAATAAGAATGAGGACAATGAGAGTAAAGACAGAAGGAATAAAGAGAGACGCATAAGTCATCAGATCTCCCTTTATATATGGCAAAAGGAGAGCATAAATAACGGGTCCCACCATTAGATAGGATAAAACAGATACAATAAATGAGACCCCGATATCTATTAGTTTTGAGTTATCTTTCAAAGACTCTCCACCGCCTTCTTCATGCGTAAGAGCGCATTATAGACATTATCTTTACTTGTTCCGTAGTTGAATCTGACGAACTTTACATACTGCTCTCCAAACCATGAACCATCGTTCATGGCGACAGAGGCCTCCACACCAAAGAAGCGGGAAAGAACTCCACCCGAGGAGGCTTCATACCTCTCAGTGTTCTCCTCAACTCTCTTCTTGATCTTCTCATAGACCCCGGAACAATCAAGGAATGTGACAAATGATGCCTTTCCGTTCACCATTTTTATTCCCAAATCGTTTTCGCTGAGGAAGGAGGTGATCATTGCAGCGTTTTCCCCAAGATACTTACAAAGCTCTTTGTTCCACTCGAGGCCATCTTTATAAGCAGTCTCTGTCAACTCTCCGATTAAGTATCCTGGCTCTGATACCCATAGGGCATTTTGGGCGTGACAGAATCTCTTTCTTGTGGACTCAGAGCTGAAGATAACTATAGCCGAGTGCTCTCCTGCCACATTGAAGGTCTTTGATGGGGCCATAAGAGTGACAGTTTCAGCCCCAACTTTCTCGTTTGCCTTACCCATAGGAATATGAGTGCATCCCGGGTGTACCAGGTCAGAGTGAATCTCATCGGAGACCACAGGAATGTTTAGTTCTTTTGCCACACCCAGGACAAATTCAAGCTCTTCTTCTGTGAAGACTAATCCCGAAGGGTTATGAGGGGAGCAGAAGAGAATCATCTTGGATCTTTTTGCGCTCTCTAGAAATCTTTCCCTATCCAAATAGAAAGATCCATCTTTATATCCAAGCTCATAGTCTTCCATGATCCTGTCATTAAGAGCACATAGCTCTCTGAATGGCCTATAAGTTGGGCTTGGAACCAAGATTCTGTCTCCTTTTGATGTAAGGAGGTTTATACAAAGTGACACTCCATGTAAGAGTCCCATGGAGTAGAGAATGTCTTCTTCCTTCACACTCCAGTTGTGCTTATTCTTCAGCCAAGTGGCTGCAATAGTCTCAAAGTCTGGGAAAGTCGGGTAGCCAAAGACTCCGAGGGAGGAGAGCTCCTCAGCCTTTGCCTTGATATGAGGCTCAGGCTTAAAGTCCATGTCTGCCACCCAAAATGGCTCAGCGTCCCTGTTGGATGCAATGGATTCTATTGCGCCTTTATTCCACTTGACGCTGTTGGTGTTTCTTCTATCCGCTGTCTCATCGAAAAAGCTCTTCATCTCTTTTTTAGCTCCTCAGTCTCCACGAGACCTTTGTATTTACCACTCCTTCCTTCGTAGCTTATAGCATCCTTCGGGCACCTATTGTAGCAGGCATAGCAGTGGAGACACTTGTCGCCTATAATAGCTTTCTTTTCTCCCAAGGTGATGTTATTTGACGGGCAGATAGAAGCACATGTACCGCAGAGTACGCAGTTGTCACCAACGGACATTTTCTTGTCTTTCTTATCCGGGCCTGTCTTGCTGATCATTTTGGTCATCATCTTCCCAAAGAGAGGCTTGGAAGCGAGCCTGAACTCTTCCTTCTCGATTTCTTCAATAGCCTTCACTATCTTTTCCTCGCTCTTTTCCAGAGTCTCTTTTGTCATCCCTTCGTCCGGAACCTTCTTCACTAGGGGAAGGTAAGCGTCAGGGTAACGGATGGAGAGGGTGTAACTTAACCCGATTCCAATATCCTGGAGAGCCCTATCGATCATCCACTCTGCGCACTTACCACCGCTACCGCAGGTGATGAGGGAGAAGACATACTTCAGTTCTGAGTTGTCTCTTTCACCGAGAGTGTTCTTTACAAACTCTCTCACTGGATATGGGACACCTCCCATATAGACAGGGAAGAAGATGCCGAGCCTTGAGATGTCATCATCAAGAACGGCATTTCCTTCGTTTATTTTAATGATATCAACTAGCTCTGCCCCCTGAAATCTCTTGGCCAAGGACAGTGTATTTCCTGTAGCGGAATAATAAGCAATGACAGTCTTTTCCATATTATTTCTCCAAAGTCTTCAATAGATCAAAGAATGTAGGGAAGGTGACGGAGGCGGCGCTGATATCGTCGATATCTGTTACTTCATCTGTCTTTGTTCCAAGGATGGAGAGGGCCATGATCACCCTATGGTCTCCGTAGCCTTTCACAAAGCCTCCCTTTACCTGGCCCTTTCCATGGATAATGAGGGCGTCGCTTCTCTCCTCGGCATCCACTCCGAGGGCGTTGAGATTCTCTCTCATTACGCTGATTCTGTCTGTTTCCTTAATTCTAGCCTGTGGAACGTTACCAAGTATTGTGTCTCCTTCTGCAAAGGCAGCAGCCACTGCAAGGGAAGGGAGAGTGTCTGGAATGGCGTTAAGGTCAAAGTCTCCTCCTTTAAGCTTCTCTGGTCCCTTTACTGTTACTGCCATACCGTTCCACGTTATTTTGCATCCCATTTTCTCAAGGATATTGAGTATCTCCTTGTCTCCCTGGGTGGAGTCTTTTGCGAGTCCCTCTACAGTAACTTCTGTTCCATGGATGGCGGCTGCAACAAAGAAGAAGGAAGCTGAGGAGAAGTCTCCCTCGATATAAGTGTCCAACGGCTTATAGCTCTGGCCGCCTTTGACCCAGGCTTCCTCCAGGTCGTCACTGATTTTGTATTCGATGCCCTGGTCATCAAGCCACTTAAGTGTCATCTTCACGTATGGCTTCTCAAAGAGTACCGAGCACTTGATGTGGCTGTCGCCCATGGCAAGAGGAGTACCAAGCAATAATCCTGATAGGTACTGGCTGGTCTTACACTCGATAACGCAGTCTCCTCCGTCCAAGGGTCCACGGATTGAGGCTGGAGGGAAGCCTTCAGTGCTCTCTGTCTCAGCCCCAAGGCACTCCAGAGCATCCAAGAGGGGCTTGAGAGGTCTCTTTCTCAGCATATTGTCGCCGTCGATAGTCACCTTTATTCCAAGGGACGAGAGCATTGGAAGGGACAGATACTCTGTGGTTCCGCTGTTTCCGGCGTCGATAAATAGCTCGTCCATATCCGTAAAGGCAAATCTAGCGTCCACTCTGATATCGCCGTTATCGTCGATATCAACCTCGGCGCCCATTGCTTTTACGGCATTAATACATGAGTTGGTGTCATCTGAAATAAGGGGGTGCTTGATATAAGAGATGCCACGGGAGAAGACAGCGATCAATAGGGCCCTGATAGTCTGGCTCTTGGATGAAGGTATAGTAATTTTGCCACTTAGTTTTACAGGAGGTATTTTCATGGCATTCATTATATTGAAAAAGAAAGGATAAATAAATCTCTCACAGAAAAACCCCAAAGCCTATGCAGATTTTATTCATTAAGATGCATATTTATGCGTAGTTCTTGAAGGAAAATGGATAATATGCTATAGTTCGCCCCATATTACCTACGGGTCAAACAGGCAGGCAAAAGCGTGAATTCGAAAACATTAAGTTACATTATCAAAAGAGTATTGCTTGCTGTTCTGACGGTATGGATTGTTTTGACCATTACTTTCTTTGTAATGCACTTTGTCCCTGGTGGACCTTTTGCCAGTGAGAAAGCCGTTACCCCTGCAGTTCAGGCTGCTTTGGAAGCTAAATATGGTCTTGATAAGCCACTAATGGAACAGTATTGGACTTATTTGGTGGATGCATTCACTAAATTTGATTTTGGACCATCTCTCAAGCAGAGAGGAAGAATGGTCATAGACATCATAAAGGATGGTCTCAAGACTTCTGCAAAATTGGGTCTTATAGCTGCGGCTTGGGCCACAGTTGTAGGCGTTGTTTTGGGAGCTGTGGCTGCACTTAGAAGAAATACTATCTTTGATAGAATCATCATGGTTATTTCCACGGCCTTCGTCTCTATGCCATCGTTTATCATGGGGTCGCTGCTTCTTTTGTTATTCTCCGTAAAGCTGGGCTGGGTTCCTGCCAACGGTGAGACAGCAAAGGGGTTGATCCTCCCTATCATAACTCTCGGCCTCTCCCCAATGGCCCATGTCATCAGGCTTACCCGTTCAAGTATGCTTGATGTTCTTGGTCAGGACTATATCCGCACGGCACGTGCAAAGGGTGTCGCTCCTGTAAAGATCATCTTCGGCCATGCCTTGAAGAATGCCTTGATTCCTGTCATCACATATGTAGGCCCAATGCTTGCCTACATCGTCACAGGAAGCCTTGTAGTCGAACAGATCTTCGCTGTTCCTGGCATCGGACGAGCATTTGTACAGTCAATCATCAACAGAGACTATCCTCTGATCATGGGAACTACCATTATATTGGCTTCCCTTATCGTCATAATGAATCTCATTTCCGATATCCTCTATAAGATTGTGGATCCGAGAATCGATTTCAGCTGAGGAGGATAGAGTAGATGTTAAATAGAAACAAACCATTCAGCATTCAGCAGGATCTAGGTGACTTCAGACCTGCTACTGATAAGGAAAAAGAATACCTTGTACAGATGAGACCCTCCACTACTTTCTTCAGAGATGGTGTAAAGCGCTTTAAGAAGAACAAAGTGGCCGTGGTGTCATTCTTTATCATCGTAATAATCACATTGGGTTGTATCATCATCCCATTCTTCTGGCCCTATGCCTACGACACTCAGCTTGGTGTAACACCAGGTAAGCCTGTAGATTCTTCATACAAGAACCTCAAGCCATTCGAGTATGGTAAGACGGAGCTGAAACGAATAGAAGCAGGAGAGAAGGTATTCCCTCATGTCTTCGGAACGGACAGCGCGGGGCGTGACTACTTTATAAGAATAATATATGGAACAAGAATCAGCCTCGCAGTCGGTTTCTTCGCTTCCATCATCGTTCTTCTCATCGGTCTCACCGTTGGTAGTATCTCAGGATATTTCGGAGGCAAAGTGGACCTTGTAATAATGAGAATCGTAGACGTCATATACTCACTTCCAGACATGCTTATGGTCATTTTGTTGGCTTCTGTCATCCGTGAACCACTCTCAAAAGTATTGGAAGGCACAGTATTTGAGAAGATCGGTAGTAATATCATCTCCCTCTTCATTGTCTTCGGTCTCTTGTACTGGGTATCAATGTCACGTCAGATCAGAGGTCAGATTCTCTCCTTGAGAGAGCAGGAATATGTCCTTGCATCCCGCACTGCAGGTGCAAAGGGAAAGTGGGTCATCATGAAGCACCTTCTTCCTAACTGTATTTCTGTCATAATCATCTCCACAGCTCTCCAGATTCCATCTGCCATCTTCACGGAAAGCTATCTCTCATTCCTTGGCCTTGGTGTAAACGCCCCAATGCCTAGCTTGGGCTCACTTGCATCAGACGCTCTCAACGGAATGTACAGCTATCCGTCAAGACTGGTCATCCCAGCTGTAATGATTTCACTTATCGTTCTCTCCCTGAACCTCTTCGGTGATGGTCTGAGAGACGCATTCGATCCAAAGCTCAACGGTTAAAGGAGGAAGATATGGCATTATTAGAAGTAAGAAATCTTCAGACAAGCTTCTTTACCGATGCAGGAGAAGTCAGGGCAGTAAACGGAGTATCTTTCAACCTTGACCATGGAAAGGTTCTGGGTATTGTAGGAGAATCAGGATCAGGAAAGTCTGTAACTGCATATTCAATCATGCAGATTCTTGCAACCACAGGAAAGATCAAGGAAGGTTCATCCATCAAGATTGACGGACAGGAATTGGTCGGTGCAGGGGAGAACGTCATGAAGCACATCAGAGGCGGCAAGGTGTCCATCATCTTCCAGGACCCTATGACATCCCTTAACCCTACATATACCATCGGCCATCAGCTTGTGGAAGCCATCATGCTCCACACAGACAGAAACAAGAAGGAAGCTTGGGAGAGAGCCGTTGAGATGTTGAAGCTTGTCAACGTCAACGAGCCGGAGAAGAGAATGAAGCAGTATCCTTATGAGTTCTCCGGTGGTATGAGACAGAGGGTAATGATCGCCATGGCTCTTGCCTGCGAACCAGACATTCTCATTGCCGACGAGCCTACAACAGCTTTGGACGTCACAATCCAGGCCCAGATTCTTGATCTGATGAAGGATTTGCAGAAGAAACTTGGCATGGCAATCATCATGATCACCCATGATCTTGGAGTAGTTGCGCAGATGTGTGACGAAGTCATCGTCATGTATGCCGGTTCCATTTGTGAGCAGGGCACTGCAGACGAGATCTTCTATAACCCTAAACACGAGTATACAAAAGGACTTTTGAGATCTATTCCTACACAGGATACAGCAGGTAAGAGACTTAAGCCTATTTCCGGTACTCCGATCGACCTTTTGAATATGCCGAAGGGATGCCCATTTGCGCCTCGCTGTGACAAAGCTTTGAAGATTTGTCTCTCTGAAAGACCTGAAAGAATGAGAATCAACGACGACCATATTTCAGGATGTTGGATGAACGTAAAAGACTGTATTGAAGATGGAACTGCAAAAGTTCTCGGAAAGGAGGCCCAGGCATGAGCGAAGAAAAGACTCTTGTGGAAGTAAAACACCTTAAGCAATACTTCGACATAAACATGGGCATGTTTAAGACAAAGCCCCTGAAGGCCGTGGATGACATCTCCTTTTCCATCCATAAAGGTGAAACCTTAGGCCTAGTCGGTGAATCGGGATGTGGAAAGACTACTGCCGGCAGATCTATTCTCCACCTCTATAAGCCTACGGCAGGAGAGGTCATCTTTAATGGCAAGAAAGTTGATAAGTCCACCATGCAGGAGTACAGAACCAAAGCCACCATGGTGTTCCAGGATCCTTATTCATCCTTGAACCCCCGTATGACGGTTGCCGACATCATCGCTGAGCCATTGGATATACACAAGATGTATTCCAATAAGGAAGAGCGTCAGGAGAGGGTTTTGGAACTGATGGATTATGTAGGTCTCAACAGTGAGCATGCAGCCCGCTATGCCCACGAGTTCAGCGGTGGCCAGCGTCAGAGAATCGGAATCGCAAGAGCATTGGCGGTAAACCCAGAGTTTATCGTCTGTGACGAGCCTGTATCCGCCCTCGACGTTTCAATTCAGGCACAGGTCATCAATATGTTTGATGAGCTACAGGATAAGTTTGGGCTTACATATCTCTTCATCGCCCACGACTTATTGGTAGTAAGACATATTTCCGACAGAATTGCTGTCATGTACCTTGGAAAGATGGTTGAGCTGGCATCCGCAGAAGAGATTTACAACCATCCTCTCCACCCATACTCCCAGTCTCTCTTGTCTTCTGTTCCAGAGCCGGATCCGAAGAAGGCCAGGGCAAACCAGAGAATCGTTCTCTCCGGAGATATCCCATCTCCATTGAACGCTCCGTCAGGTTGTCCTTTCCGCACTCGCTGCCGTTTCGCTACCGATAAGTGCGCCGAGAGCATGCCAGAGTTCAAGGAGGTTTCAAAAGGCCACTTTGTCGCTTGTCATAGAACGGCTGAGATTAACTGAAAAACACTCTGTTTTTACAGTCCCGTAGATTCTTATGGAGCCTACGGGATTTTTAAGAAACTAATATCATTTTGACTTAAATGACCCATGTTTATTCAAATATGGAATCTGTCTTTTTTGTCATTAATTGTTCTCCTTGCAACAAGAGAATGATGACTTTGTTATAATAGTAACTGTTTTGAATGAATTTTATGTGCATAATTATGCGAAAAAGTGTATTTTGACATGTCGGCATATTGAATGTTTCAACTAGTTACTGTATTTTTGTTAGCATCACTCTTTTATAAGGAGAATATTATGAAGAAGACAATTGCAATCCTTCTTGCTCTTACAGTCATTGCTTCTGTATTTGCCCAGGGCTCATCAGAAGCTCCAAAGACAACTACAACAGCAACAGCAAAAGGACCATCATCTATTTCCGTATGTATTGCTTCCGAGCCGGACTCAATCGACCCAGCTCTTAACAGTGCAGTTGACGGCGCTACTCTCACAGCTCACCTTTTCTCCGGTCTTGCTAAGTGGGATCAGGATGCTTCAGGCAACCTCGTTATCGTTGCTGATGCTGCTGAATCTCTCCCAGAAGGCGTTGAAAATGCTGATGGAACTATCACATACACATACACAATCCGTGACATGAAGTGGTCTGACGGCAAGGCTGTTACAGCTGGCGACTTCGAATTCGCTTGGAAGAGAGCAGCTGGTACAGAGCTTGGTGCAGACTATGGTTATATGTTCGAAGTAGTCAAGGGATATCCAGATGATCTCGCTGTCAAGGCTCTTGATGACAAGACACTGGAAGTAACTCTTGCAAACTATGTCGCTTATTGGAACGAACTCCTTGCATTCCCAGCATACTTCCCAGTTAGAGAAGATGTCGTCTCCAACGAATCTTGGGCGACAGATCCTTCTACATACATCTCAAACGGTATGTATAAGCTCACAACTTGGGAACACAACTCTGTAATCACACTTACAAAGAATGCTGACCACCCGGATGCCGATCAGGTCACAATGGATGAAATCAAGTTCTATCTCTCCGATGACGCCAACAACATGCTTTCTAACTTCAAGAATGGCGACTGGCTCCTCATCGACGATGTTCCAAACGAAGAAATCCCAGCTCTCAAGGTCCAGTATCCAAATGAACTTGTTGTTGCAGGACAGATCGGAACATACTATGTCTGCTGGAACATCAACGAAGACATCCTTCCTGCTGGAAGCGGCCTCACAGGCGAAGCAGCTGAAAAGGCTAAGGCTGAAATCAGAAATGCTCTCTCCCTCATCCTCGACAGAAACTACATCTGTGACGAAATCGGACAGGCTGGACAGGTTCCTGCTTCTTCCTTCGTCGCTATGGGTATGACAAACGCTGATGGATCACAGTTCTATCAGACAGCTGGTGGTACAGATAAGAGCTACTATGGCTACTACGATGTAAGCGAAGAAGCTTTCGAAGCTAACTTTGCTGCAGCAGTAGAGACTCTCAAGAAGTACTACAACTTCGATGAGAAGACATACTCTTTCACAAACTTCCCATCACTCACATACCTTTACAACACATCTTCAGGCCACAAGGCAATTGGTGAATACATCCAGAGCGCATTCGCTTCCGTGGGTATCACAATGAACCTTGTCAACCAGGAATGGAACACCTTCCTCAACACAAGAAAGAACGGAGACTATTCTGTTGCTAGAAACGGATGGCTCGCTGACTACAACGATCCTATCTCCTTCCTCGACATGTGGGTTACAGCTTCTGGTAACAACGATGTCCAGTATGGTAAGGGTGCACACAAGGATCTCAAGCTCTACTCATTGGATATCACAGACCTCGGATATGATGTCAAGGTTGAAAACGGTACATGGGCTGAGACATATGATGTCATTATCTCCATCATCAAGACTTGCACAGATCCAGAAGTCAGAACAGAGCTTATGCACAGAGCAGAAGATCTCTTGATGAGCACAGGCTGTATCGTTCCTCTCTACTTCTATACAGATATCTACATGCTCTCTGACAAGGTTGAAGGCTTCTTCTCCAACCCACTCGGATATAAGTACTTTATGTACACTTCCATCAACTAAGAGATATCTCTTATAGTGAAGGCCTTCCTTTGACCGGGAAGGCCTTTATAAGTATATAAGGAAGCAATTCACTTTCTTTGATATATTTCCCTTAGCTTTTCAGCTCTTTTTTGCCCATGGATGAGGAG
>JALFYG010000105.1 GCA_022784805.1 Spirochaetales bacterium | reverse complement strand
ATTTGATCATCAGCACCGAAGGCTACTACTCATTTAGAGAAATGGGGGAAGATATGGATGACCCTATCCTTCCCCCTGAAGAAGATTAGATACCCAGATACCCTTTAAGTACCAAGAGGGTATTCTTCACACCATCTTTGTGGCTTCTCTCATAGCAATGGCTTGCATATACCCCAGGCCCTATCAAACCGTGGCGAATATCGTAGCCGGAGTGGAGAGTAGTCTCCACATCGGAGCCGTAATGGGGGTAGACATCCACTCGGTAGTCCGCCCCTTCCTTCTTTGCGGCTTCTATCAGGGCAGAAACCACAGAGTAGGAATAAGGACCTCCGGAATCCTTTGCGCAGATGGAGACTTGATGCTCTGTACACTCCACACCGTCTCCCACGCATCCCATATCTATTGAGAGACCTTCCGTTACACCCTTAGGGACGGAAGCTGAGCCTCCATGTCCTATTTCTTCATAGACAGTGGCATGGAGCCAAACCTTTCTCTTTGGTGTAACACCGTTATCTGCAATATACTTTGCCAGAGCCAAAGCAATACTTACACTGAGTTTGTCATCAAGGAACCTACTTTTGATGTAACCGGAGTCAGTGACTCTGAACTTTGGATCCAAGGCCACGATGTCACCATTGGAGAGCCCGAGTGCCATTGCCTCTTCCTTGGTGTTTACATCCTCATCCAAGACACACTCAAGTGTCTTCCAGCTCCTTTCCGCCTTGTCAAAATCATCAGCTACATGAACAGATGGATTGGGTAGCTGTATAGTTCCTTCAAGGACTTTGCCATCCCTGGTGTAGACTTTTACATTCTCCCCCTCAAGTCCCGGAGCATGGAGTCCTCCAAGAGGTGTCATTCCAAGTCTTCCATTGGCTTTGACAGACGAGACCATGGCGCCGATAGTATCCAGGTGTGTGAGAAGGAGAATGCCGTCTTCTTCATCTTCTCCTCCTAAATCAACAAGCACCCCTCCCTTAGCTGTGAAGCGGGAAGAAAAACCTAGTTTTTCGAATTCGTTCTTTACATACTCCGCAGCTTTATCTGTGAAACCCGTGGGGCTATCGATGGCAATAAGCTGTGATGCCTTCAAAAGCGCAAAGTCAACATACTTTTGATCCATAAAACCTCCATAATAATCCCCTGGGAAGATCCAGGGGAAACACATCAGAGAAGATTGATGAGTAGAGCCACTGAGACTCGACCTTTCTTCATAGTCTCGATTGTATCTTCCTTATCTTGAATATACTTCTGAATTGTAGACCAAGGAAGTTTATAATCTGCAGCAACGCCTAATCCACCAAGATTTACACCTGCAGAAGCACGGATCAAAAGATCAGAGTTTCCGAATACTTCATAGAACTTCTCGATTGGTCTCTGGTTTACACCTTCACCGATCAACACATCTCCAGTTGTCTTATCCCAGATGATAGGAAGATCGAAACCAGCACCGATTCCAAGCTCGAAGATGGCAAACTCAACTCTAATGTTTGCTGTGATGATAGAGTTGAAATAATCGATGTTCTTTGCGCGATCCTGACCAAAGAGAGCATTGGCTGCAAGGCTGAATGCACTGATATTTACTCTTGCTTCAGCACCAAACTCGTAGTTGGAGATATCTTTGTATTCTTCTACGTTTGAAATATCACCTGTAAATCTGGCACTAGGACCAATCTGAATCAAGGCTGCAAATAATCCTGTTGCACAAATTGCAAGGATACATAATATAGCGATTGTTTTTTTCATTTGTTTTCCTCCGAAGTACAATATTCAACAATGATAAACAATTTTGTTTAGAAAATGTTACAACGTAAACTGAAATAGCGCAAACATTCTATTTACAATCTGTATACCCAACAGCTTTGCAGCATCCATTGTCTGGGACACATCCAGCTTTGCGCCTCTTAGCTCTCTTGCATCCTCAGAAATATAGATGTCCCCTATTTCAGACATTTTCAGGGAAAGAGACGAGAGCATGGTTCCTTTGAAAGAGGTCCCTGCCAAGTTTGTAGAATGGATTGAAAAGTTCTTTGCAGACATTTCGGAAAAAGATCCGTCATTCATCTTGGATTCATATATTCCGCTGTTTCTTAAGTCAGAGTAATCGAAAGAGACATAGAGAAAGGTACTCTTCTCTATCTTCACACCCTAAAAACTGCGAGGAAGTGAATGACGCGGAATCGAAGTCTTCCTTTGAGAAGCCCTCATTCTTCTCATCCAAATAATCACCTTCCCTATCAGAGCCCAGAAGATGACTCATCTTGAGTGTCTCTCTTTCAGTACGTCGATTACTTCAGAGAGTGAACTGTCTTTCTGAGCAAGAAGCACCAGGAAGTGATACATTAGATCTGCAGCTTCTCCCAGGAACAAGTCCTTGTTGTCATCTTTGGCTGCGATGATAAGCTCAACAGCTTCTTCACCTGTCTTCTGTGCGATTCTATTGAGACCACGAGAGAAGAGATGGTTAGTATAACTTCCTTCAGAAGGGTTTAATCTTCGGTCATTTATTACAGACTCAAGGTAGAACAGGAACTCAGATGAAGAAAAATCTCCAGGCTTATTCTCTTCTCCAAAGCAAGTATCGAGACCTGTGTGACATACAGGGCCGGAAGGAACTGCCTTTACAAGGAGGGTGTCCCCATCACAGTCGACAAGAATCTCTCTGACTCTTATATAGTTCCCGCTGTTTTCTCCCATCACACGAATTCTTTTCTTTGAACGGGAATAGAATGTTACAAGACCTCTATCTACAGTAAGCCTATATGCCTCTTCGTTCATAAAACCTACAGTAAGTACTGTCCTTGTGACACAGTCCTGTACTACTACCGGCACCAAGCCATCTGTGTATTTTGAAAAATCGACGGTCATCTCCACCCCTTTTTTTAATCAAAATAAAGTTATACGAAACATATATAGTTTTCTTTAAATCATTAAGGGATGTCAATTAGTGCCAATCAAGACTTGTCTACATTCTTCCATGAGACATCTTCAGCCTCTTTCTTTTCCATTCTTTCCAATGTTTTCTTAGCCTTCATCAAGTACACGCCCCAAGCAAAATACAATGCTCCGAAGGCAACAACCAAGGCTCCGAGGATATTCATGAAGACATTTCCAATCAATGAAGGGAAAACAAAGAGAACCAAGGATACAATAAGCTGGAATAATGTCTTCTCACCTATTGCCTCTCCAAGTCCTGTCCAGTTCTTCATCTTCCTGTTCTCCAAGAATCCTGTGATGCCGGAGACAAGGAAACCTGATGCGACTACATACACGACGATCTTCATTATTGAGGAGCTCTTTTTGACAATGGCCACAATGGAGACAATGAGAGCGACCAAGCCCACAAATACGGAGATAATTGCGTTGATATACATAGATTTCCTCACGCCCTTCTTGGAATCAATGTTTATCTCAACTCCATTTATACAGACTTTTGAAGCCACGGAATCAAAACGCAGGGTGTTGAAAAGTGTTCTCAGACCTTTTATCAACAAAATTACTGAGAAGAGAAAGGCTGCAATATTCACTACGGCATTTGGGTTGAGGATAATGAACATTCCAAAGAAAACCACGATGATTCCAGATAAGAAATAATATATAGAGTTTCGCATCTTACACTTCCTTTTTAATAAATTTCATTCCAAAACAGAAAAAAGTCTAGTGTCTACTCCCCTCAACATCTTTCTTCTGTTATTGTTCTTCCATGTACTTATTATTTGACGCCGACCAAACTATATGGGATTTTCATGCTACAGAGCGCATTTCATTAAAGGCTCTCTTCGACTATTTCCATCTTCCTGACACAAAGGAGACGAAGGATGCCTATGAGGAAGGCA
>JALFYG010000079.1 GCA_022784805.1 Spirochaetales bacterium | reverse complement strand
TCAGGTAATCGGAAATCTTCATGACAGCGTTATAACCCTGCAGAAATGGCTCCTGTGATACTGTCCACTGTATCTTTCCGCTCTTTACAAAGGAACAGACATCTTCCGTTTCATCGGAAGAGAACACCAAGAATCTTCTCTCTCCTATGGCTTTCATTGCTCCCTTCACACCTGATGTTGCAATAAATACAGTGTTTATATCGCTCTCTTCCATGAGAGCTTTCCTCGTCAAAACTTCTGTGGTTTCATCGTCATCATTTGTCTCCACTTCCCGCGCTAGTTTGTACTCCACTCCCCTTTCATCCAAAGCCTCGATGAAACCAGAGAGAATCTCTTTATGACCTTTCATGGCTTCTGATCCATGAAGAAAAAGGATATTTGGTTTGACGTTAGAAGAGGCGATAGTCAAGAGCCCAGCGTTGATCATTCCCTTTTTTCTGTAGTCTGGTCCACTATAGAAGAGACATTCTTTTGACGTAAGATCACTGTTGACAGAGCAAAAGGGACACTTTGATTCTTCTATGTGCTTCACAATGGAAGGAATATCAGGGATGGTCAGAAGAAGGGCGTCCACTCCGTTCTCCAAGGCCTCATTAATTGCCCTCTGTGTCTCTTTTTCCCCATAGCCTATGTAGTGGAGAAAAGAAAGAGTGAGGCCAGTCTTGATGGAGGCATCTATCATTCCTTTCTTTATATCCAGAAAGAAGGGGTTGGAAAGGGAGGGCATCACCACTCCCACCTTTCTGCTCTTTTTGGAGGCGGCCAGAGTCTGCCCAGCCTTATTTGGACGATAAGAGAGGCTCTCGATAATTCTGTTGACCCTTTCTTCAACGTCTTTATCTACTCTTCCCCTTTTATGGATGACTCTATCCACTGTCCCTCGTGATACCCCGGCTTTTTCCGCTATTTCCTTGATAGTCGCCATCAGAAAGGACACTCCTCAGGATATAAGTCACCTTTTTTGTGGTTGTAAGAGACATCCTTTATTCCAAGATAATCCAAGACACCATAGAAAGCCTTTCCAATATGGGAGAACGCGACAGCAGCATGGTGAGGGAAATGTTTTCTGATGAGGACGTTTCTATAGAATCTTGCCATTTCATCGATGGCAATTACCCCGATTCCTCCGAAGCTTCTTGTCTTCACATCCAAGACTTCCCCTTGGGCGCAGTAAGCGGAAAGTGAGCCGTCGGTGTTGGCCTGCAGGCGATAGATGGTTACATTTCCGCTCTTAATGTCTCCTTCAAGAGTGCCACGGGTAAAGTCAGGCTTCCCTCCTTTCTCCAAAAGGCGGTTCTGTATTATCTGGTAGTTTACTTCTCCACAGGAGAGACATGAGAGAGGTGTGTTACCACAGTGGAAACCCATGAACACATCTCTTTCTCCATAACTTGTCTTATCTTTGATCTCGCTTTCATACATATCTCTTGGAACTGTGTTGATGATATCCAACAAAGTCACAGGCTGATTTGTTATACAAGCGCCAATGTATTCTGAGAGTGCGCCATAGATATCCACTTCGCAAGACACAGGAATGCCTCTGGAGGCTAAGCGAGAGTTTACATAGCAAGGCTCAAAGCCAAAAGATGAAGGGAAGGCTGGCCAACACTTATCCGCAAAGGCCACATAGTCTCTGGAGCCTTTATGAGCCTCAGCCCAATCCAAAAGTGTAAGTTCGAACTGTGCCATACGGGGAAGTAGATCAGGATACTTGTTACCCTTCACTCCCAATTCTTCTGCCATTGAAGCCACTATGCCCTCTATTCTCTCATCGTCTTTATGGGCTTCATAGGAGACAAGAAGATCCAACTCGCTGTTCTCTTCCACTTCAACTCCCAGGTCATATAGTCCTTTGATAGGAGCATTGCATGCAAAGAAGTCTTGAGGGCGAGGACCGAAAGTGATGATCTTCAGTCCCTTAAGGCCAATTATCACCCTTGCAATTGGAATAAAGGAAATAATCATTTCTGCCACTTCATCCCCCAACCCCACAGGGTTCTCAGGGATGTATGCCTTGAGGTTTCTTAAGTTCAAGTTATATGAGAGATTAAGCATACCGCAATAGGCATCTCCCCTGCCGTTAATGAGGTTATCACCACGCTCTTCGGCGGCTGCGGCATACATCACAGGGCCGTCGAAGAATTTTGCAATGAGAGTTTCCGGAGTCTCAGGCCCGAAGTTTCCCAAGTATACACAAAGGGCATTACACCCCTTCTCTTTTGCTTCATTCACTGCAGAGACAGCGTCTTTCTCGTTTTCAACAATAATTGAGATCTCTTCTATTTCCTGGCCTCTTTTCCTTACTTCCTCGACCACTTTCTCTCTTCTTTTCTGAGACAGGGCCGGAATAAAGCAATCCCTGCTTACCGCCACAATACCAATCTTTACTTCTGGGATATTCTGTATATAGCTCTCCTTTTGCGTGCCCGTACACACAATCAGCATACTTTGATTCCTCGTCTTTTCAAGAAAATTGATTATCTCTTTTTTTACTTATGTTTCTTTGCTAGACTCAAGGCATGAAAATGATTGTATCGGAGAACTTAAAGACTCTTTCATCTATATTCAAATCAAATGGCTTCTCCCTTTATCTGGTCGGGGGAGCCGTAAGAGACTACCTTTTAAAGAAGCCTGGCCATGATTTTGATTTCACCACAGATGCGAGGCCTGAAGAGATAAAAAAGATGTTCCGCCATACAATTGATACAGGAATTAAGCATGGAACAGTGACTGTCCTCTTCAAGGGTGGAAGTTATGAGATCACTACTTTCCGCACGGAAAGCGATTATTCTGACTCCAGACATCCGGACAGCGTCACTTTTGTCCGTTCTCTCTCAGAAGACTTAAAGAGACGTGACTTCACCATCAATGCTTTTGCATGTGACCTGTCCAATGGAGAGATCATCGATGAGCATGGCGGTTTTGATGATCTAAAGAATGGAGTCATCAGGGCCATAGGAAATCCAAGAGAACGCTTCAAGGAAGATGCGCTGAGAATAATGAGGGCTGCACGCTTTTCCAGCAAGCTTGGTTTCTCCATTGAAGAAGAGACAAAGAAAGCCATGAAGGAACTCTCTCCTACCATTACCAAAGTATCAGAAGAAAGAATAAGGGAAGAGCTCTTTAGATTGATCGACTCTCCATTCCCTCGTCTTGGCCTGGAAACAATGGAGGAGACAGGATTAATGGAAATTATTCTTCCTGATCTTTATAAATGTAAGGCAATCGAAGGAGAGGGATATCATAAGGAAAACCTCTTGGAGCACCATATTCTGGCTCTTGAAAGCGCAGAAAGGTTAAAGGCTCCTCTTACTGTAAAGATTGCGTCTCTTTTACATGACATTGGGAAGGTAAAGACTGAAAGATGGAACGGACAGAAGTTCACATACTACTCCCATGAAATAATTGGGTCTGAAATGGCTGCTTCCATTATGTCCAGACTAAAGTCTTCAAATAAAGATAGAGATGATGTGGCTCTTCTTATCAGGGAGCACATGATACAATACTCTCCATCTTGGAGTGATGGTGCAATCAGGCGAATGATAGTAAGAGTAGGAAAAGAGAACTTGGAGAATCTCTTTATCTTGAGAGAGTGTGATAGAAATGCAACTCTTGCTCTTCCGGAATCTTTTAATGATGATGCTCTTAAAGAAAGAATAAACAAAGAGCTGTCTTCTTCTCCTGTCCTCACTCTCAAAGACCTAAAAGTAAATGGAAAGGATCTTTCTGATATTACTGGCAAGGGGCCATTGACAGGAAAAGTACTGAAAGCACTTTTGGAGATGGTTATCGATACCCCAAGCCTTAATGACAAAGAATTGCTCTTAGAGAAAGCCACGGAATTGGTGGATAAGGAAACTTCTGGTATCAATTAATTGTTCAAAAAGCCATGCAATCTTGAAGACCACATGGCATCAGTATCTATTTCAGTTAATATTACATAGCAAGAATCGCTTTGACTCTGCTGAGAGGCATAGGACAAAAGAACCTCCATGATGTGGCGGGTCTGAGGTGTGGTGTCTGAAAAGAAGCGACGTAACTTCAGGTCCGAGACAAGCGGCAGCTTTCTAATATGCGTCAAGAGATCATTATTATTGTTGTTATTGTCTTCCAGCATATTATTCCTCCTTACCTCTATAACGCGTTTTTTCCGAATTTTGTGTAAAAACGAGGAAGAGAGAGCCTAAAACAATGAAATAGGATTCAAAATGTTCGATAAAAAAGAGCGGTTTCCCGCCCTCATTCAATCTCTGTCTTCAAAGCTGCCATCGTTGGGTTCAAGCCCTAAATGGATCAAAGCATATTTCGCCACATTCTGCTCAGCGTGTTTCTTGCTCTTTCCACTGGCTGGGCCATACACCTTTCCTCCAAGTGTAACCGTTACAAAGAACACTTGCTCATGATCGGGACCGGAATGCCCAACAGTATTGTATTCAGGGACTTTACCCTTCTTTTTCTGCCAATACTCTTGGAGCTTTGTCTTATAATCTTTATAAGAAACTCGGTTCCTGATTACTTTTTCAATCTGGAAAGGAATAAAGGACAATACATAGTCTCTAGCGGCATCAAGACCACATTCAAGAAAAACAGCGGCAATTACGGCTTCCATTACATCTGCCTGTATTGCCTTCTTCATGGCTCCACCTTGAGATGCCTCACCCTTTCCTATAAGGATATACTTCTCAAAATGTTTCTGTCGTGCCACTTCAGAAAGAGAGTCTTCACTAACAACTACTGCCTTGATTTTTGTAAAGTCACCTTCATGATACTCAGCATAGTAGTTTTCAAACAAATACTCTGCCGTGATCATATCAAGAATTGAATCACCAAGGAACTCAAGACGCTCATAGCTGTCTGACTCCCCTTTGCATTCATTTGCATAGGAAGTGTGAGTAAAAGCCAGATTCAAGAGTCTGAGATTCTTTATCTCCAGATTATTTTCTTTAAGGAAACAAACAAGCTCCCTTTCTCTTTCTTCAGAGATAGAGGGAGCCTTAATCTGAGCAAGTAACAACTTAGTTAAGTTCCTTCATCAGATACTTGACAGCATCGCCGACTGTTTCAAAGCTGTTAGCTTCATCATCAGAGATAGAAACACCTGTTTCTTCCTCGAGAGCATAAACAAGCTCGTATGTGTCAAGGCTGTCAGCACCGAGATCCTTGCGGAATGCAGCGTTCATTGTAACCTTAGCAGGGTCGACACCAAGTTTCTCAACTACTAGATCTCTTACCTTTCCAAATACTTCATTCTCTGTCATAAGATTACTCCTCGTCTTTTACGATAACAGGTTTTCCTGCATAGTAACCACATTTTGGGCAGACACGGTGAGTAGGGATAAGGTTGCCACATGTCTGGCATGGTACAAGTGTTGGTGCCTTGAGCTTCATGTTCTCAGCCTTTCTGCTGGCTGCTCTAGACTTAGATGTTTTATACTTAGGAGTTGCCATTTTAAACCTCTCTATTATCCAAATATTTAATCTGACGGTTTGAAATTCTACCAAAAGATAGATACATGGTCAACAGACCCCCTTTGGAGAGTACAAACTTTAGTGACTATAGCAAATTTTTTAAGTGAAAAGCAATAGCACAGCTAGATAGTTGTTGTCAGTAAGGAGTTTGGATAGAATCAAAGCAATGAAAATCATTAGGAAAATATTTCTCATTCCTGTATATTTCTACAGAGCCTGCATAAGTCCCCTCAAAGGAGGAGGGTGTTGCGGCTATACCCCGACCTGCTCGAAGTACTTCATTGAGGCTGTAGATAAGCATGGAGTAATAAAGGGAATGATATTAGGGACCGCAAGAATCCTCAGATGCCGACCATCTTTCTTTGGCGGCTACGACCCGGTCCCCGAAGAGTTTTCATTTAAAGAAATCAAAACACAATGGAAGGCTAGAAAAAAGCCCAAAGGTTTTGACAAATCATTTCATCATCATAGCGCCGATGAAGGAGAATAAGACTTCCATTGCGTTGTCATTATATCCACCTTCAGGGATGATCAAA
>JALFYG010000035.1 GCA_022784805.1 Spirochaetales bacterium | reverse complement strand
AGCGTCCACATCCAACACACTTATCTGTATCGATTCTGCACTTTCCGTTTTCAAAGGTAGGAGCGCTGTGGGCACAGGCTGAAGCACACTTATGGCAGCCTATACACTTATTCTCAATGACTTTTGGCTTACCCTGGTTGTGCTGCTCCATCTTTCCTCTTCTGGATCCAGATCCCATTCCGATGTTCTTCAGTGCGCCTCCGAAACCTGTTGCTTCGTGGCCCTTGAAGTGGGTGAGGGAGATGAAGATGTCAGCATCCATGATGGCTCTTCCAATCTTTGCTTTCTCTACATACTTCCCGCCGTTTACAGGTACTTCGATGTCATCGTCACCTTTGATACCGTCAGCAATGATCACATGTGCTCCTGTTGTGAGAGGACCGAAGCCATTAAGGGTAGCTGTCTCCAGGTGGTCGATGGCATTCTTTCTTGAGCCTACATAGAGGGTGTTGCAGTCTGTAAGGAAAGCCTTTCCTCCCTCTTTCTTTATCTCGTCCACTACTGTCTTAGCCCAGTTTGGTCTTAGGAAAGCCAAGTTTCCAAGTTCTCCGAAATGGAGCTTGATGGCTGCATAATGGTCCTTGAAGTCTATGGTGTCGAAACCAGCCTTCCTGATAAGCTTCAAGAGCTTATCTTGAAGACATTGGTCGTTTCTTGTCCTCATATCTGTAAAATAAACTTTAGATGGCATATTCTCCCTCCTTACTCTTCTTCCTGGTTCTTAAACTTAACGATGGATTCAGTCTTAGTGAATATCTTTTCAAATCGTTGTAACTCACTTTCACTTAGAGCTGCTCTCTCTATTACATCAGATAAGAATTGCTCTGTCCATTTCTTTTCTTCATTCCACTTATAGTAGCCGATGGCTTCCAGGTGTCCGCTCATTCCGTCTACGGCTTTTCCTATTCTCTTCTTGTCCACGGCAACCATGCCGCTCTTATATTCCATGTTCCCTGTAAAGAGGGCATATGTGATGATCTGTACAGCTTGGGAAAGGTTCAAGGAAGGAAAGAGAGGTGAGGTGGGGATGGTGCAGATTGCAGCGCACTTATTTACTTCATCGTCCCTCAGTCCATCTGATTCCCTGCCGAAGACAATAGATACTTTACCCTCAGGAAGAGAAGATATCTTGGTGCAGAGTTGCTCCGGAGAGTATGCACTCATCTTTCTGAACTTTCCTCTTCGCCTTGTGGCGCCTACTGTAAAGATGGAATCGGAGAGAGCTTCATCTATAGTGGGGACTCTTCTTGCATTCTCCCATAGGTCTGAAGCGTGTAGGGCCAAAGTCCTGACCCTGTTCTCATCATATACTCTGTCACCGACTATGGTGAGCTTTGTCAGACCCATAGTCTTCATGGCTCTGCAAACCGATCCTATATTTGCTCCGTCTTGGGTCTCCACAAGGACAATTTCTATCCTATCCGCCCATTGGACATTTGTGTTATTTTCCATAGTTTTTTATTTTAGACAATATTGCCCCCTTTTGCTATTGCTGAATATAATTGAAGCGGAGGAAAACTATATGGATAATAGAACAAGGGGTATTATATCCTTTATCGGGGTTATATTATTTTTGGCAGTGATGAAGTTATGTTCTTCCCTTGTCTTACCCTTGGTATTGGCTCTTTTTATCTTTATTCTGGTTACTCCTATCATGGAAAGATTGGAAAGATGCCATGTGCCTTCTCCTATTGCCATGATTTTGGTCCTCTTGATCGTCACCTGCATCTGTATCGTCTTTGTTTACGTAATATTTGCAATGGTAAATATGGTTCTGGAAAAGCTTCCTGAGTATATATCGAAGGTTGCAAGATTTGACACATATTTGACCACAAAAATAAGAGATGTATTCAAAGTCACAGAGACTGAGTTCCCTTCTGTAATAACCCTCCTCAACATTGACTGGGTTGCGCAGGTAAAGAATGTCCTTACATCCATCTCAAGTGCTTCTGTCTCAGTAATGGGTGATGTTGCAATGATTGTCCTCTACCTTATGTTCCTCCTTATGGAAAGATCCACGATCTATCCAAAGGTGTCAGCAGCCTTCCCAGAGTCAGAGGAAGAAGCTCAGACTATGGTGAAAAACATAGGTCATCAGACAAGTAGATATCTCTCTGTGAAGGTTCTTATAAGTGCAGCCACAGGTGTGCTTTTCTATCTTACAGCCATTATAAGCGGCATGGATTTCCCTCTTGTCTGGGGTGTATTGGCCTTCCTTTTGAACTTTATCCCGACAATCGGAAGTATTGTCGTGACTGTCATTGCATCCTTTATGGCTGCAATACAGTTCCTGCCACAGTGGAGTAAGATCTTTGTCATCTTCTTTGTTTTCCTGGCTATTGAGATGATATTGGGTAATGTAATCGACCCGAAGTTACAGGGTGTACAGCTTAACCTTTCACCGCTGGTTATCCTTATTATGTTGAGTCTTTGGGGATATGTATGGGGAATAGTAGGTATGTTCCTTGCGGTTCCTATTACATCTGTCATCCAGCTTATATGTGCAAATATTCCTTCGATGAGACCGATTGCTATACTTCTTTCCTCTGGGCCTACTATATCCAGAGAAAGGAAAAAGTAGAGGAGTGATATATGGAAATAGTATGTTTAGACCTTGAAGGCGTTCTTGTTCCTGAGATTTGGATTGCTTTTGCAGAAAAGACAGGAATTCTTGAGTTAAAGAGAACAACCAGAGACGAACCTGATTACGAGAAGTTGATGGCATGGAGAATGGGCATTTTGAAAGAGCATGGTCTTACTCTTTCTGATATCCAAGATACTATTTCTCAGATTCACCCTCTTCCTGGGGCTTATGAATTCTTAGAGAAGGTAAGATCCATCACACAGGTCGTCATCCTTTCAGATACTTTCAAGGAGTTTGCAGCTCCACTGATGAAGCAGCTTGGTTGGCCGACTATTCTCTGTAACAGCTTAGTCATCGATGATGACAATATGCTCTCTGGAATGAAGCTGAGACAGGTGGACGGAAAGAGAAAAGCCATCGAAGGCTTCAGAGGCATGGGATTCAGAACCTTTGCCGCAGGCGACAGCTATAATGACCTGTCTATGATCCACACAGCAGACAAAGGCTGCCTATTCAGAGCTCCAGAGAATATTCTCAAGGAAGAACCAGATTTGAAGCTCTGCACAACTTATGATGAGTTCTATAGCGAAATAGAGAAATTCGTCAAAGAAGACTAAAATCCTAATCTTCTTTTCTCGCTCTTTATGACTGTCTTTCCTCCGTGTCCAGGAAAGACAGTTGTGTTTTCAGGTAAAAGACAGAGTATTTTCAAGGAGTCCATCAGAACTCTCCAGTCACCGCCCAAGTCTGTCCTGCCTTCTCCTTCCTCAAAAAGAGTGTCTCCAGAGAATACTAGTCCATCCTTCTCACTATATAGGCATACTCCGCCCTTTGTGTGGCCGGGTGTCCTTATTACAGTAAATGGGCCTATTGAGGAAGGATAGTCGCTGTAGATAAATGGGGAGGGAATAGTGTAAATGGAAGTAGGGATTCCAAAGGACAAGAGGATATCCTTGTTGTTATCTGTCACAAGGCGTTCGTCTTCCTTCGATAGATATACTTTTGCTTCAGGAAAGAGCGATAGTACATCGACAAGTCCCATGACATGATCAAAGTGTCCATGGGTCAAGAGAATATAATCGATTGCTTTTCCTTCATTTTTCAGCTCATTAATCCATCTTACGATGCCATCCGGGGCATCGATCAAGTATCCTTTGCCTTCAAACTCAATGTAATAAGAGTTTGTTCCCACCATTCCGGTTGTCTTCTTATTGATTGTCATGGAAAGAGAATAACAGAAAAGAGAGATATGGGCAAAAAGAAGACCCCGAAAACTCGGGGCCGCATGTCATCCTCACTTCCAAAGTTATTTTGTTGAGAAGTTAATCTGAGCTGTTCTTCCGTTGATATCCATGCCGTTGATTTTCTCAATAGCCTTATTACAGTTTTCTTCGCTCATAGTGATGAAGGAATACTTGTCATGGACACGGAGAGAGTAGATATCATCTCTTGTGATGCCAAGTTCCTTCTGGAGGAGTATTGAAAGATTCTTTGCATAGAGGTGCTTCATCTTTCCAACATTCAGGTAAAGAGTTTTTGCACCCTCTGGAATGACTCTTTCTGGCTTTGCCTGAGGGTTTTCATGAGAATCTGAGACATGGGAAGGAGCATTGTCGTTGTTTCTTCTTTCTGCACTCTTCTTCTCGAATCTATCACTCTTATTCTCTCTCTGAGGTCTCTCTCTTCTCTGGGGCTTTTCCATGAGCATCTTCAGTACCATTGCTGCGAAATAACCCCTTCTTGTAAAGGGAACGTTTTGTTTGACGATTTTCTTGATGGATTCTAATTCATCTGGGTCTGAACATGAATTTATGATATCCATTATTTCAGAAATCTTTTGTTTAAGGGCTTCTTCATCCAATCCCTTCTTTTCATTTTCCATTTTGTTTCTTTCTCCTGCACGCCCGACTTTCGGGGTAAAATAAGAATTTGCGTTGATATGGGTAAACGCTGAAAAGTTGGAGGTCCGGAGGATGACAGGATTCGGACACAACAGACAAAGGATAGCCGTATAGAAGAGTATTTGTCAACTTTTCTTGTGTATGATACCATCTCTTCATGGTAACCAGAGAGGAGCTTTTTCGAGAAACAGAAGAAAAGATTGAGGGAACTACTGAAGTCCTCCGTTCTTTTTTTCATGATTTGGGAGAAGCTGTTTATAAAGACCAATCAGTCCTGCCTGTCCAAATGGGTGTTTCACTGTTAGAAGTTGTCAAAAAGGCTGAAAATGATATGAATACAGCCTTTTCTTCCCGTGAAGACGACAAGGCGTTTTCAGTTGAATTTGATGAAACTAAAAACAGAAAGACTTGGGTCGATGACGAAATGGAGAAATTAAGGGAAGAGGAGAAAGATATCCGACTTTGTATCGGAGCCCTTATTTATGAGCAGTGTTCCCTGGGCCTCTTGGATAGGGATCGCTTTTCCTCCGTTTATGCAGATTCGGATGAAGAGAAGAAACTATCTGAGAAAGCTGAAGCCAAGTCCCTGTTTTCTCGTCTCTCTTCCCGTAGCGCCCTCTCAAGAATGAAGCGTAGTGATAACTCCAGATATCTTGATTACAGCAGCCTTATCGACAACGAAGAGAATGCTGTCTCCCTCAGCGGTGGAAACGCTGAGACTTTGGTCAAGAAACTGGAGGCGGTCAAAGAAAAGAGAGCACTTCTTTTCCAGGAGAAGGAAGAAAAGGATATCTATCTCTCCCAGAATATCGCCAGAAGGAAAGCTTTGGAAAAGGGAGGCTTGGAGAGTGATGATGAGAGGGTGGAAGATAGCCTCTCTGCATATAACGAAGCTTTAATTAACTATGGTAACTACCTCTATGACAGAGGTGGAAGCTGGATAGGGGAGACCACTCCTCCTGAAATTTTGGATATTCTCCAGAAAATCATAGAGATACAGAATGAATACAGGGAGCTGAATGAGAGGAAGAGCAGGCTTCAGAAAGAAGCCAAGGCTGATGATTACAAAGCTCTCATCGAAGAAGAGAAGGAAAAGATCAAAATTCTCTTAGGTGAAAGAGAAAAGATCGATATGCAGATAGAAGATATCGAGAAAGAGATCAGTAGACTTGAAGGACTAGTTGAGAAACTAGTGAAATGATCAGAAAGGAGAAGGGGAGGTAAACTCCACCATTTCTCCAGTCCTTGGATGCCTGAAAGAAATAGTCTCAGCGTGGAGCATTAATCTTTCCCCCTCTTTCTGGTGACCATAGAGGTTATCACCAACAATAGGGTGTCCTAGTCCATATGAAGCGTGTACTCTCAGCTGGTGTGTTCTTCCTGTATGAGGGAAGAAACGGACAAGGGTAAAGCGCTCAGTAGGTGTAGTGATCACCCTGATCCTCTCCCAATGGGTCAAAGCTTTCTTTCCTTGCTCAAAGTCCACAATCTGCCTTGGCCTATGCTCTACATCTAGTCTCATGGGTAAATCTATGTCTCCGCTCTCTTCCTCTATGACACCTTCAAGAAGAGCTATATATGTCTTTTTCACAGCTCTCTCTTCAAACTGCATCATCAGATTCTTGACGCTTTCCCTGTCGAAGGCCAGGATAAGAAGGCCTGAAGTGTCCATATCGAGTCTGTGGACATGACACACTTCTGGAGATGAAGGGAAAAGGGTATGGAAGCGATAAGAAACGCTGTCCAGTTTCTCTATTCCTCTTCCAGGAACACTTAAAACTCCAGCTCTCTTGTCTACTACGGCAATAGATTGGTCCACATATATATACTTAAGG
>JALFYG010000003.1 GCA_022784805.1 Spirochaetales bacterium | reverse complement strand
GAAGCTGGCACCCTTTAGGGGGGCGGTAGTTCACCTTACTATATACTTCTCGGGGATATCAGGGCTGTTGCTATATAACATGGGCTCCGCCATCTTCAGGGCCGTAGGAAACTCCAGACTTCCTTTTATCTTCCTTGTTGTATCTGCTTTTCTGAATATCACAATGGATCTTTTGTTTGTCATCACATTGAAGATGGGGACAAGTGGTGTTGCATTGGCAACAGTCATAAGCCAAGCAATAAGCGCCATACTTGTACTAGGAGCATTGAAGCTTAGTGATTCTTCCGTCTCATTTAAATTCAGGGAATTGAAGATAGATTGGAAGATTCTCTCCCGCATTATATTCATCGGGCTCCCATCTGCCATCCAGATGGCTGTCACTTCATTTTCAAATGTATTTGTACAATCATACATCAATCAATTTGGAGCAGATGTAATGGGTGGATGGACAGCCTACAACAAGGTTGACCAGATACTATTCTTACCTATGCAGTGCATGGGACTAGCATCAATGACATTCGTTGGTCAGAACTATGGTGCAGGGAATATAAAGAGAGCCAAGAGAGGCGCAGACATAGCTCTTCTGACTGCTGTAACCACAACTTTTATCTTGATTTCTCCTGTCGTGGCTCTTGCTCCGAAGATTGTCGGGTTCTTTATCAAGGGAGAAGAGAGCGTCATTTCCTATGGAACGCTTTTCTTGAGAATGCTCTCTCCTTTCTATTTGCTCTGCTGCTTCAACCAAGTCTATTCAAATGCCCTAAGAGGTATAGGGAAGAGTAAGGAGCCTATGTATGTAATGCTCTTCTCTTTTGTTGTGGCCAGGCAGATCTATCTATTTATTGTCTCTAGGTATATTTCCAACACGATAATCCCGATTGCCATGGGCTATCCTTTTGGCTGGATTCTCTGCTCCACAATAATCACGGTCACTTATCTTATTTCTTTCAAGAAAGAGGAGAAGAGACTAGGAGAGGTCCACAGGGACAGAATCAGAGAGAACAATTGATGATGGTGTGACTATTGAGTCATAAGAGAGAATGACTACACCCTTCTTTTCACCCTCTCTCAAAGCCTCTCCAAACTCAGGATGAGTATCCCAATTAGGAATAAACTTCTTCACTCCCTTCATTTGGATAAGTATCAAGATGTAGGCTCCATGGCCCTCTTCCTTGGCCTTGATCAGCTCTCTTATATGTTTCACTCCCCTCTCTGTGGGGGCATCAGGAAACATCACGATTCCATCTTTTTCAAGGGTACAGCCCTTTACTTCCAAGTATGAGACAAGACCATTTTCATCAGTTATGGAGAAATCGAAGCGGCTATCTCCATACTTGACTTCTCTTTTGATAGTGGCCTTGTCTCCAAAGAGGGTGCCTTTCTTAAGCCACTCCTCGACAACACTATTTGGAGCCTGGGAGTCCATATTAATAAGTAGTACAGAGCCGTCTTCAAGCCTTTTCTCTGTTGCAATTACGTCAAAGCGGGTGGAACGGTTCTCGTTTTTCGATTCCTCCAAGTATACTTTGCACCCTGGTATGAGAAGTTCCTTGCATCGCCCTGTATTCTTTACATGGCACTTCTCTTCCTTCCCCTTCACTTCCACATAGGCAATGAACCTATTGGGACGGGAATGGAATATACCTTCCACCACTCTTCCTTCGTACTTCATCTATTATCACCTTCCAGCGTCTTTTTTAAGACAAGAGAGAGAATAACCGCCAATAGAGGGAAGAAGGAGTAAGAGAGGAATAGAGTTGGATAGCCAAAGCTATCAATGATGAAGCCTCCCACCAAGGCTCCCAGCATCTCCGGAAGGTTAGTGGCCAAGGACCAATATAGGGTCATACCCAAATCGTAGTGGTTCTTGTCTACATTTGCTGCAGTATAACTTGTTGCACATAAGTGCAATGCCCCAAAAGTCAATCCATGTAGTGTCTGCGCCAAGATAAATGCAGGAAGGCCTGGGATCAAATACAATAGGAGCCTTACTGTCAAACCGACTGCAGAGATGATAAGAATTATGGTGCTTGAAAGTATCCCCTTCTTATTGAGCTTACCAAAGAGAATCATGCAGAAAAACTCAAATACGGCCCCAAGGGCAATAAAGAGGACAAAACTGTCACCCAATCCCAGATTCTCTGTCATGTAGGAAGATAAAAGCTTCTCAACAACTGACTGTCCTACACGAGTGAGGGCCACGATACCCATGAAGATATAGAATCGCTTTGGGAACCAAGAGAATGAGAAAAGCTTTCCCTTCTCTTCCTTCTTTTCAATCCTCTTATCTTCCTTTAGAAAAGAAGCACCGAGAGCAAGGAGGGGAAGAAATATCATCATGCAAAGCAATATTGATGAGTTGTCATTTTCATGGGGAAACCCTGTCACTCCAAAGAGAACCAAGGCTGTGACATAGGAAAGGGTTCCCATGGCTCTTATGGTGCCATAGCGTGAGCTGTCTCCAGAGAGTTTTCTGTTAATAAATCCATCAGCCAGAGGATTGATGCACCAAAAGAATCCATTGAGGATGAAAGCAGATACGGCGACAATAACAAAATTATTAGAGAGAAGGAATGGGAACGCCAATATGATGGACAAAACCACACATAGAATGATCATGGGCTTTGTCCTACCTCGTTTATCTGAAATAGACGAGATGATTAGAGGCATTATGATGGCAGAAAGCTGGCATAGTGCTATAAGAGTGCCGGACAGGGAGTGAGAATATCCCTTATTTCTGAAAATAATCTGCAAATATGGTGAAAGTGTGGCCACTGCTGTTTGAGTGAGCATTGAAAGGAGAAAGAGTTGCATACCCAAGATTATGGGAGACACGGGACTCTCATTTCAAGTCATTCAATAAGAAAAAGGATCCTCTATGGTCCACTTGCCATATCTAAAGTCAAAGAGCATCACGCCACCGTTTTTGGGAAAGACATAATCGGTTCCCACACTACGCCCCAAGACATAGGAAACCATCTCAACCATGGGCCAGAAGTGAGTGAAAGCCGCAATGAAGACATCTGGATCCTCCGCCTCCATTTCCTTCATGAAGGACCAGACTCTCTTCTGGACAGTGTCCCTGTCCTCTCCTCCAAAGGATGAGAAGTCACGGTTTTCCATAGAGGAAGGGAGGACAGAGCCATAGAGCCTGTCCCTCTCGCTTTTCTCCATCATCTCCAACACTCCAAGTTTCTGCTCATCCAGTTCTTTCCATACTTCCCTTTCTAGGTATGGAACCGCTATTTCCGCTGTCTCCTGGGCTCTGATGAGGGAAGAAGAATAGACTTTATCCATATGGTAGCGGGAGAGAATAGATTTCACGTTTTCAGCGTCTTTTCTCCCCTTTTCTGTCAGGTGTACATCATGCCAACCAGCCCAAAGACCTTTTTCATTGGCTGTGCTCTCTCCATGCCTTATTACATAAAGTCTCATTTAATCTCCTTAGAAAAGCCCTCTTTTCGAGGGCTCAACTATTAAAGCACGTGCAAGGAATCTGTGTCCACCAAGAGATGGCAGGTTTCTCCCACTCTGTATACACGTCTATTCTTAGGATTGTGGTCTTCAAGTTTCACGAGGGTATCTCCAACCATTACATGGTAGTTCTGGTAAGAACCCATGAAGCAAGAGACTATTACCTTACACTCCAAGCCACCTTCGTCTCCAAGCTTAGCTGCCTCTGGGCGAAGAACAGCTGTGTAATCTTTTCCCTTTTCCATTCCACCGTCTCTTGTCGGAACTGTAAGGCGCTTTCCTTCGAAATCCAGGACAGAGTACTTGTCACCCTTTTCGATGCATTTCCCCTTCAAGAAGTTTGCTTCTCCGATAAAGTCTGCCACAAACTCATCCACCGGATGGTAGTAGATTTCCTCTGGTGTTCCCATCTGAGCTACGACACCCTTATTCATAATAATGATGTTGTCACTGATGGCCATGGCCTCGGACTGGTCATGAGTTACGTAGATTGCTGTGATTCCCACTTCCTGCTGGATACGTCTGATCTCAGTTCTCATCTGGACTCTGAGTTTTGCATCCAAGTTGGAGAGTGGCTCGTCAAAGAGAAGAACGCTTGGCTCGATGACAAGGGCACGGGCAAGAGCGACTCTCTGCTGTTGGCCACCAGAGAGCTGGTTTGTCATTCTTGATTCCATTCCTGTAAGCTCAACAAGGTCAAGAATCTTCATGACTTTCTCTTTGATGACATCTTTAGGCATCTTTCTCAACTTCAAGCCGTAAGCAACGTTATCAAAGATATTGTAGTGAGGAAGGAGGGCATAGCTCTGGAATACCATAGCTGTGTCACGCTTATTTGGAGTCAGCTCGTTGATAGGCTCCTCTCCAAGGTAAATCTCTCCCTCATCAGGGCTTTCAAAACCTGCAATCATTCTCAGTGTTGTGGTCTTACCACAGCCGGAAGGACCAAGAAGTGTAACGAATGAACCTGGCTCTATTTCAAGAGTGGTGTCCTTTACAGCGTAGAAATCTTTATTTGTCTTTGGGTCCTTGTATATCTTTGAGATGTGCTCAAGACGCACACCTTTTTTAGTCTTTTCCATATTACTCTACCTCCTTTAGTTTTCTGCTGGTTCCGAAGTACTTGATGAAGAGATTCATCAACAATACAGAACCGTAGGTGATGACAATGAGGATTGTTGCAAATGCACAAGCCAATCCATAGGATCCCTTCTCTGCAAATTCGTTGATCTGAACTGTAATGAGAAGGAACTGAGGTGTAACAAGAAGGATAATTGCACTGATGGCTGTTATACTTCTTACGAATGCAGTGACAAGACCGCTGAGGAAGGAGTCCTTGATCAAAGGCAGAGTCACGGTCATGAAGACCTTGAATGAATCTGCGCCCATGTCATAGGCTGACTCTTCAATAGACTTGTCTATCTGCCTGAGAGCAGAAATACCACTTCTTGTACCGGTAGGAAGAGATCTTACTACAAATACGATTACAAGAATGACTGCAGAACCATATAAGCCCTGTAAGAATCCTGTGTGGAACACTCCAGAGGAGAAGCCTCTGATGTATCCGACACCGAGAACTGTTCCAGGAACTGCCATGGCAAGCA
>JALFYG010000001.1 GCA_022784805.1 Spirochaetales bacterium | reverse complement strand
TATTTCTTTTGGAAGTCTCTTTCTTCTTACCCTGTTACGTAGTGCGACAGCGATGGTTCTCTTTGCGGCATCCTGCCCAATTACATATTTATCCAATGACTCCACAATCTCTTTTGGAGTCATGTTATCTAGTGTTCTCTGACTTAAAAGCTCCATTACTTTCCTTCCTTGACTTCAGTAATTATAGAGTGGTTTGTATATATACAGATATCACCGGCGATAGTGATGCTCTTTCTTGCTATTGTCTCTGCATCCCAGTCAACATTGGCATCCAGGTATGCTGTAGCTGCAGCACGGGCGAAGTTTCCGCCGCTTCCAATAGCCATTACATCACCTTCCGGCTCCAATACGTCACCTACACCGCTGATCATAAACATCTTGTTTCCATCGGAAGCAAGCATCATTGCTTCAAGATTTCTCAGCTGCTTATCCATTCTCCACTGTTTTGCTAGCTCAACTGCAGCTCTGGTCAGGTCTCCGTTATACTGCTTAAGTTTGCCTTCAAAGAGTTCAAAAAGTGTGAAGGCATCTGCAGTGCTTCCTGCAAAGCCGATGATTACTTTGTCATCATAAAGTCTTCTTACTTTATGGGCATTTCCCTTGACAACAGTATCACCCTGTGTGACCTGTCCATCACCTGCGATGGCAACCTTACCACCTTTACGAACTGCTACAATCGTCGTTCCTGTCATTGTCTTTGTTTCCTTTACTATGTGGATGCGTATCCATATACACTTTCTTCAGTTTAGCCCTGGAGACGTGGGTATAGATCTGTGTAGTGGAAATACTTTCATGTCCAAGAAGCTCTTGGACAAGTCTTATGTCTGCACCCTTATCCATAAGATGGGTGGCGAAAGAGTGCCTCAGAGTATGGGGAGTGAAGTCTTTCTGCCATCCAAGTTTTTCCCTATATTCATCGAAGATAATATGAGAAGTTGAAAACGGCAACCTTCCACCCCTCTCTCCGATTAATAGCGCTTTTTCTCCTATGTTCCCTTTCTCCCTTAAAAATGCCTCCCTTTGGGGTAGATACTCTTCTTTTATCTCAGAGAGGGCTTTCTTGGAAAGAAAGACAAATCTTTCCTTGTTTCCCTTTCCCAGTATCTTGATCCTTCTCTCTCCCCACTCTATATCATCAACATCAACGCTCAGGGCTTCGCTGATTCTGCATCCGGTGTTATACAAGAAAAGAAAGAGAATATGGTCCCTCTCCTCCTTGAAACCAGTATGAGGAAGAGCCAAGAGCTCCTTCACCTCATCCTGAGTCAATACAGAGGGGAGCCTCCTGCCACTGGAGCGGAGGGAGATGGAGTCAAAGGGATTGAAGTCCACTTCACTGGATTTCTCCAAATACGAAAAGAAAGTGTGGCAGCAAGTAAGAATCCTGAGTCTGCTTTTCTCTGCGTTTTTGTTCTTCTCGAGGATTCTCATAAACTCCCTTGCGTCATCATTGGAAAAAGAAGAGAACTCTATTTCCCTCTCATTTGAGAACTGCAGAAGTTTCTCTAAGTCAATACTATATGCCTTTATAGTGTTGTCACTTAGAGCCTTTATCTTTTTTTCATAGATTAAGAATTCTTCTACATACTCATTATTTTTCATATCTATCCAAGTCCAGTATCCCGAATCTCTCTCCCATTATGCCATATTTTCCCTTTTTATCGGGATAAGTAATATACCGGGGACTAGAAAGAAAATCAGAAAATGTTCTGATTATCAAAGCGCCCTCTCTCGCGAGGTTCCTCATCCCCTTCCCATTCAAAGCACTCTCAAGTATGGCAACTTCCTTTCCTTCATTAAGAGAAAGAGAGAGGGAGATTGGAACTGAACCCAGGTTCTCACTTCCCATTATCGTAGCCCGAGAGAGAGACTCAGCCAAGCTACGGGAAGAAGAGAGAGCTTCAATAGAAAATAAATCATCATCTTCCACTGTCGATATCACACCGCCACCTGTGACAAGACATCTGGATATCAGAGAGTGGGATGCGCACTTTATTCCCATTGGAATAAATGCAAAGAGTGCCCCCTTCACCGTGTCATATACGCCTCTTTCCACTGCCTCCGAATACTTAAGGCCTGGAATGTATGAAACATTCCACCCTTCCAATGCCGCTTCAAGGCT
>JALFYG010000292.1 GCA_022784805.1 Spirochaetales bacterium | reverse complement strand
ATGCTGAGATTACAGTTCCTGCTGGAACAACAAAGGCTGATGTCGATTCCATCGCAGCAGCTCTTGTCCAGGCTTACCCAGTTGCAGCAGCTTGCCAGTATGCATTCGACGGTTCAGTCGTAACAGTCACATACCCAGCTCAGAGCGATGCATTCGTAGTAGCAGCAGTCAAGCAGCTCGAAAGCGATGCTAAGTGGGCAGCTGACAAGCTCTTCGGAACAGCTGTTGCCAAGGTTGAAGAACCAGTTGTTGAAGAAGCTCCTGTTGAGACACCAGCTCCTGTTGAGACACCAGCTCCTGAAGCTCCAGCTCCAGAACCAGTTGCTCCAGTTGTTGCTCCAGAGCCAAAGGCAGTTGAAACAATCGGTAAGTTCAATGCTAGCATTGCAGCTACAGCTAACTTCAACACAGCTTATGCAGCTCCATTCTATCCAACATTCGAAGCTAGATTCGGCTATGACTTCACATCTCAGTTCTCAGCTGGTCTTACAGTTGGTTATGACATGGATGGATACGTACCATTTGGCGCATATGCTAAGTATAACCTTCCTGTTCTTGAAGGCCTCTATGTTGCAGCTGATGCTGGCGCTAGAGTTGGTCTCCAGGACAGAGGAATGCAGTATGTTGTTGGTGCAGCTGTTGGTTACGAATACAGCTTCACAGAAAAGGTCTCCGCATTTGCAGAAGCAGGAATCGACTACAACTTCACAACAAAGAAGGTTGTTCCAGGCTTCACAGTTGGTGCAAAGATCACATTCTAATTCTCTCTATGAGATACAAAAGGGCTGGGGAACCAGCCCTTTTTATGTGTAAAATAAATGTATTGAAATAAAGTTGGATTGTATAATGTCACTTCTGCAATTATTATTTGTTTAATAGAGTACATAAGAGGTGTTCATGAAATCTAAAAAGAATTTACGTAAGATCTGTTCAATCGCTTTGGTTGCTCTTCTTGTTGTTTTATGTCTTTCTTCCTGCAAGAAAAAGGAAAGTGAGACTAAGCCTGTGGCTAATCCATCAGCTCTTGTCAATAAAGATTCTGTTGTTCAGAATGATGATAATTTGAAGTCTTCTATAGTAACTGTACCAGTTCCTCTTACTGTTGAGCCTCCTGTAAGAAGTGTTGTTGAAGTTGAAGCTCCAACTGAAACAGCAACTGTAGAAACTAAAACTGCAGAGAGTGTTGTAAGTGTCGATAACAATAGAGATTATTCTAATAACAACACTATAGAAGAAACTAAAGTTCAGGAGTATTCAAAGGATGAACCTGTAATAATGCTTCCTATAGCTAATGTAGACACAGTCACCGTTGAAGTGATTACTGATGAACCTAGAGAGGAAGAAGTTGTTGAAGAACCTCTAGAAGAAATTTCTGTTGAAGAAAAAGCTGTAGTCATTGACGATGATGTAATCGTTTCTGATGTATTCTCTTATGAAGGAATCAGCGTTTCCATTATTGCAAAGAGCGATGAAGCAGTATTCTCTTTCAATGAACCTTATCCATCATTGACTTTCATTATTAACCTTCTTGATAAGATTCTCGATCAGTATCCAATGCTTTATGAAACTGTAAGCTATGAGTTCGATGGTGAAAAACTTGTTCTTACTTATCCTGAAGGATACTTTGGTAAGACTAAGGATGAGATTTATGGAAACCTCATTATCTTGAGAGATATTGCTGTTTCCCTCTTTGAGAACACAGTGACTGTTGCTGACAATGTTTTCAGCAGAGAGTATCAACTCTATGGTAAGAAAGTCATTATTACTGCCGGACTTGATTCTGCTTTCATTACATCTGACAGTGTCTTCACTCAGAATGAGATATATGAAGCAATAGAGATCTTAAAGGCTAATTTCCCAGAAGAGAGCAAGTATGTAATCTATACATTAAAGGAAGATGGTATTGAACTTACTTATCCTACTGTAGATAAGTCTTATATTACTGTTGCTCTTGATGCTCTTCAGGATCTTATACTTGCATACACTCCAATGCCTCTTGTTGAGCTTTTGGATGATACTGTTGTTGCCGAAGTAACACCTACTATTACTCCAGAAGAAGTAATACCAGTAGCAGAAGAAGAGAAGAAAGAAGAAGTGATAACTGTCGAGCCTCTCACAGATGCTGGTAAGAAGTTATCAAAAATATCTCTTGGCCTTTCTGTGAAAGGTGAACTTGATTTCTCTTATCCAGCCAGCCCATTTGTCTTGGGTATGGAGGTAAGAGGGGGGTATAAGATTACTGATAGATTTGATGCTGGATTGAAGCTTGGATATGACCTAAGTGGATACCTTCCTATCAAGGGATACCTAAAGTATAATTTCCCTAATCCAGTGGGACTTTATCTCTTTGGTGAAGCAGGTGTTTCTATTGGAGTAGGCGGAAGAGATACCGGATTACTCCTTGGCGCAGGCGTTGGATATGAAGTTGAAGTAATTGAAGATATTTCGATATTCGGAGAAGCAGGAGTTACATATAGAACTAATGCTGACAAGAAGATTAGTCCTTATCTTGCAGTAGGCGCTAAATACACTTTCTGAGGTAAGAATGGAAAACCAGAAATCAAATAAGTATAAAAAGAGTGCAAAACAGATGTCTCAGAGAAACAATAAGAAGCAGGGTAAACCTCAAAAGGGTGAGAAGGCAAAGAAGGGAGGAAGACAGGGAAAACAACCTATCAGCGGTTTCTCCACTCTCTCCCAGGTGGCTGGTGTCCCATTGAAGAGAACACATCATTCCTCTTTGGATATCCCAATGCCAAAATATGTGTCTGAGCCATATCCAATATGCCCTTATTGTGGGGAAAAAATAGATCTTATTGCAGACTCCTTCTTTGTGGATGGAGAGTATATTCACTTCGACTGTATGCTTTCATCAATAAAGGAAAGGGAAGTATTGGAGAACAATCAGACCATCAGTTATATTGGATCCGGTGCATTTGGCGTTTGTCAGAAGGGTGAAAACGGAAGCTACACTATCGTCAAACGCATTGAAGTTGAGAATAAAGATGATTCTTTGAAGATGAAGAATTATGTTGAAGGGTTAAAAGTGTGAAGGCTGCAGTATTCCCAGGCTCATTTGATCCAATGACCAATGGCCACTTAGATATCGTAAAGAGGGCCTCAGTTCTTTTTGACAAGGTATATGTGGCTGTAGGTGTAAATAGCAGTAAGACAGCTCTCTTCCTTCCTGAAGAGAGATTGGAACTTGTCAGGGAAAGTGTGAAAGACATGGAAAATGTCGAAGTATGCTTGATCAAGGGACTGGTTGTAACACATGCAAAGGAGCTTGGGGCCAAGTGGATTATCAAGGGACTAAGGGACGAAGAGGACTTTAGATATGAAGCTGATTTGGAGAGAAACAACAAGTTTATTGAAAGCGAAGTGGAGACAATCTACTTTTCTGCTTCCCGTGAAAACATTTCCACAAGGTCTTCGAGCATCAAAGAATTCATAAAATACGGTGTTGATGTTACAGGTTTTCTTCCAAAACCATTTGCAACTGTAATAAAAGAAAGATTTTTTTCATCATAATTCTTTTCAGTATTGAGAATAAGGAGTCGTGAGCCAATTCTGACTCCTTTTTTTGTGAATTTTCTATTGACTAAAAGGTGTAATTTTTCGTTTAATAGTCATGTTGATTGGAGAGGTTCCCGAGCGGTCAAAGGGGGCAGACTGTAAATCTGTTGGCTATGCCTTCGAAGGTCCGAATCCTTCTCTCTCCATCATAGCCTCCTTAACCGGAGGCTTTATTTTTGGGAGACTATCATGTTCTACGATAAAGGGCTTTGTTTTGAATGCCAGAGATGCAGATACTGTTGTTCTTCAGAACCAGGGTATGTTTTTCTATCAGAAAAAGACATTGAAAATGGTGCCCATGCTTTAGCCATATCTAAGGAAGAGTTTCTTGCTCTATACACAAGGGATGTTGACTATGGTTTGTATTACATGGTTTCTTTAAAAGAAAAAGATAACTACGACTGTATTTTCCTTGGAGAAAATGGATGTTCCATCTATGAGGGTAGACCCTTGCAATGTAGGACCTATCCTTTTTGGCCAAGTATAGTTGAAAGTCGGGAAAACTGGGAAAGTGAAAAAAGTAGTTGTCCTGGTATAGGCAAGGGATCTTTGGTTAATAAGAAAACCATTGAAGAGATGCTAGATAAGGGTAGAGAAAACATTCCTTATGTAAAAATGAAAAAAAAGAAGCTCTTTTAATCTTTTCTTTTTGTTTTTTGGTATTTTTGCTTTATATTGAAAATGGAGTCCTATGCCTCGCTTTACAGATAAAACTATAGATAGTATTCGTAGTCGCGTCACAATATCTGACGTAATGCAGAATTATGCCTTCATTGAAAACAAGGGTGGATCCAAATGGGTCAAGTGTCCATTTCATGGAGGCGGGAATGAAAGGACGCCTTCCTGTAAGCTTGATGATACCAGAGGCACCTTCTATTGCTTCGGCTGCCATGAATCTGGAGATATCTTTTCCCTTGTGATGAAGAAAGAAGGTGTAGATTTCTCTTCAGCTGTTGAAATGCTTGCAAAGAAAGCAGGAGTAGAGTTGGAGGAAGTATCTTCTCCATACAATAAAGACGAAGCAAAGAAGAGGAGGGAAGAGAAAGAGAATCTCTATGACTTATATTCCCGTCTTTCCAATGCTTTCCATTATCTTCTTCTAAACTCTAAGGAAGGTGAAGGCGCCAGGGAGTATTTAAAGAAGAGAAATGTAAGTGAGGAAATGATAGAGACATTTCAGCTTGGTTATGCTCCGTTAAGTAAGGATTGGCTTTACTCTTTCCTATCAAACAAGGGATATAGTGATGCCTTCTTAAAACAGAGTGGTCTCTTTTCCCAGAAGTCAGACAAGTGGCCTCTCTTCAGAGGAAGATTAATGTTCCCTATCAGAGACAGGCAAGGAAGAACAATTGCTTTCTCTGGACGTGATTTGACAGGAGACGAAAGATCTCCAAAGTATATCAACAGCCCTGAAACCACTATCTACCAGAAGAAAGAGAACTACTTTGGCTTATATGAAGCAAAGAATACTATTTCCGAGGGAAAGATGGGTCCTATACTCTGCGAAGGAAACTTCGATGTAGTTGCTATGCATCAAGCTGGATATAAGAGTGCTGTGGCTTCTCTTGGTACATCTTTTACTAACGAGCAGTGTGCAAATATGAAGAAGTGGTATCCAAACAACCAGATCTTCAATATTCTCTACGATAGTGATGCTGCAGGACAGAAATCAACAGAGAGAGCTCTCCTTATTCTCAACAGAAATGGCTTTGAGCAAAGGGTCCATAAACTGACTACTGCAAAAGATGCCTCAGAGCTCTTGGAAAGAGATGGGGAAGAGGGGGTCAAAAACGAATTTGAACCCTATGTTTCTGGTTTCGACTATCTTGTACAAAGCAACTTAAATCGTTATGATATAAAGACTGCCAGAGGAAAAGTTGATTTTCTTAAATCTCTTTCCGAGTATCTTGCCGGATGCAGTAGTGAGGTTGAGAGGGATAGTTACATATTATCTTTGTCGTCTCTACTGGGTGTATCGGACGAAACCATCAAGGAGGATCTGAACAAGGCCAGAACCACTCAAAGAAGTGTTGAAGGCGGTAACGAAGAAGCAGAAAACAAGGAAAGAGAAAGAGCAATATCCATAGATCTATTTGCAATGCTATATCTAGCCAATCATAGATCTGTTTTCAGAGTATATCGTTCAAAGCTTTCCTTTGGTGACCTGGAAGACAGGGATGCCCAAAAGTTATACATGGCAATAGAAAACGCCATGCGTGACGGAGTTGAATCTAATGAACTTTTCTTGACATATTTGGATGATTCTGATTTAAGAAGTTTAGTATCCACGTCCTTTGCCTTGGATGAATATGGCAAAGTTCAAGATGGTGCCCTTGATGAAGCAATAGATAGAATCAGGTTAAGATCCATGGAAAGGAAAAGGGATGTATTGACCACCCAGCTTAAGCTTAGCACTACACTAGACCCTGATGAGGTTCAGGATCTATTGGAGAGAAAAGTGAAGCTGGATAAATTAATTAAAGAATTGAGAAGTAAACTTCTCTTAGTCAAAGTGAATAGTGAGGAATAAATGGCTGAAGACATCAAAAGAAGTGATCTACTACTTAGTCTAATTAAGCTTGAGAAAGACAAGGGCTTTGTTTCCTTGGTGGACGTCATTGCTGCAAAGAAATCATATAAAGAAGGCAAGAACTTTACAAATGATGAAATCATCGCAGCTCTAAAGGAATTTGATGTCCATTACACCGAAAGTGAAGATGGATCAGACTATGATGAAGAAGAGCCTACACAAGAAGAACTTGAAGGTAAAGTAAATCTGGAAGAGCCACTTTCCCTTGATGATGACTATGACGAATTTGAAGATGATGAGCCTACTGCCGACGACTTGAATGAGTTGGAGAAAGATGTAGACTTCGGCGATGACGACGATAAGAAAAACTCTGACGACGATGATGATGAAGATGACGAGGAAGAGGAAGAAGAAGAGTACGCTGAAGACAACATGAATGAGTGGAAGGGTACAGATGAAGACGCTGAAACCAGCGAAAGATTCATCGACATCTCTTCATTCAGTGAACACACTTCTGAGCATCGCTCATCCCATCAGAGCTCTAATAAATATGATACTAGCCAGGATGACCCTATCAGACTATATCTCAAGGAAATTGGTAATGAGAAACTTCTTACTGGTGAGCAGGAAGTAGAATTGGCCAAGCAGATGGAGAAGGGGTCCCAGATCGTCAACTCTGTCATCAGAGAGTCTGGTATTCTTATTTCTTTCTTCTCAAAGGTAATTGAACATATCAACAAGAAGATAGATGAAGAGAGCGAAGATACTCTCTCTCCTGAAGAAATCAAAGAGTTCTTGTCCATCCAGAAGAGATATAACGCCAACTATAAGGATGCTCTAGGAAAGGATGTTACTAAGGCTATTGCTGAATATAACGAATTGAAAAGCAAAGTCCTTCTTTCTTCTGATGATCCTGAAATGAACATAGAACTCATGAAAAAGAGAGAAGATCTCCTTAACAGACTTGGTGGTCATCCAGATGAGAAGAGCCCAAGATATGAAGGAAAGAAGAGAGCAGATTTCGAATCCAGGGAAGCTTGGATAGAGTGGTGCAGGGATTGTTCCCGCCGTTCTCTTATCAAGGAATTCAGAGAGACTCAGATTGAAATCAAGAAAGAAGAGGAAGAGAGAAACCTTGCCCTTGTCCGTGATGCTGCAGAGCGCGATGCCAAGTTCAGAGAAGAACACAAGGATATGAAGCCTCAGGATCTTGAAAGGGAGATCAATAAGTTCCACAACAAGCTCAGGGAAGAGAACACTGCAATTGGTCAGGCTCTTGCTAAGAGATTCAAGGATGCTGAGAAGGAAATCGAAGTTCTTGAAAGCAACAATTATATTCCTGTCATAGATTGGATCAGCTCCATCGAGCTTCAGCAGGAAGATATTGATGATCTTACCGATACTTTTGTAAAGGCAAAGGACACAATTATTGCTTGCAACGCCAAGAAGGCTGACATCGAGTCTAAGCTTCATATTTCCTCTGTCAGAGAGCAGAGACAGCTTGGTCGTGACCTTGCAACAAGATCAAAAGCTCAGATGATTGAGGAGAACCTTGGTCTTGATGTAGAGACTATCAAGGAATTGATCAAGGAACTCCAGCTGACTGAAAAGAAGCTGAGAACTATTGAAAGTGACTTCGAATGCAGCACATCCAAGGTCATTGAAGATGTCAAGAACATCCAGTATGGTCTGCGCATTCTTAAGATTGCCAAGGACAGACTTATCAAGGCTAACTTGAGACTCGTCGTCTCCATTGCAAAGAAGTACACAAATAGAGGTCTTCAGTTCTTCGATCTTGTTCAGGAAGGAAACATCGGACTTATTAAGGCTGTAGAGAAGTTCGAGTATGCAAAGGGATTCAAGTTCTCTACATATGCTACATGGTGGATCAGACAGGCTATTACAAGAAGTATTTCTGACCAGGCCAGAACTATCAGAGTCCCTGTACACATGATAGAGCAGATCAATAAGGTCGTAAGAGTATCCAGAGTCTTGATGCAGTCTCTTGGACGTGAACCCACCGATAAAGAGATTGCTGATGAACTCCAGTGGCCTGAAAGCAAGGTCAAGACTGTCAAGAGTGTTGCCAGGGAGCCAATCAGCCTTGAAACTCCAGTAGGTGAGGAAGAGGATTCAGTTCTTTCCGACTTCATCGAGGACAAGGATGCTGAGAACCCTGCAAACCAGACAGCTTACAAGCTTTTGCAGGATAAGATCAGAGAGCTTCTTTCTGGTCTCCCTGAAAGAGAGCAGGAAGTCTTGAGAATGAGATTTGGCTTGGATGATGGCTATGCTCTTACTCTTGAAGAAGTTGGTTTGTACTTCGATGTAACAAGAGAAAGAATCAGACAGATTGAAGCTAAGGCTCTCAGACGTCTTAGACATCCAAAGAGAAGCAGACAGTTGAAGGACTGGAACTGATTAGTGTAGATAAAGATAGAAAAATCCGTTAACATGGATTTTTGGTAGGAGAATATATTCAAATGGCAGAAAACAATACAAAGCTTGATTGCCTGATTAGACTGCAGGAAAAGATTTCAGAAAAGTTGGATCAGGAAAAGCAGAAGGAGATTATTCCAGAGAAGCTGGGTAAGGACACAGCTGAACTGAATAAGGCCAAGGCAGCACTAGAGGAACTTAATGCTCAGCTTGAAGCTGCAGTTGAGAGTGAAAAGTCTCTCTCCATTCAATATGATGATGCTTTTGCCAAGACTCAGGAGTGCCAGAGAAGATTTGAGTTTGCTTCATCCCAGAGAGAATTCGAAGCTTTGAACAAAGAGCATGCTGATGCAGAAGATAACTTCAATCAGCTTAGAAAGCTTAAGAATGCAAAGAAGGATGAGATTACAAATATCAGTAAGAGTGTTGCTGAAATGACAGATCATGTTAACTCTCTTCAGAAAGAATATGACAAGGAATCTTTGGAAGTTGATGGAAAGATTGAAGAAATCAACAAGAAGATTGAATTGATTGATCAAGAAATCGAGTCTATCAAGGGTGATTCTGTATCTGACGAGTACTTCACAAAGCTCTATAACATTGCAAAGAAGAAGGGCGGAATCGGTCTTGTTCCTGTTTATGGTCAGGTATGTATGGGATGTAACACTGTTCTTCCTATGCAATTTGTCATTGACCTGAGAATCAAGCAGCATAGTGGTGATATCGATACATGCCCATACTGCTCAAGAATGATTTATTACAGAGAAGATCTTCCTGCAGAAGAAGAGAAGAACTATCTCTTTGATGACTTCGATGCAGCTAGGAATTCTATTAAGGCTTCTGAAAATAGTGATGAATCTGCTGATGAAAGCGATGATATCCTTGAGACAGAAGACCTCGGCGACGATTTCTAATCTGTTATTTTCAGGTTCTCGAAGTAATCGCTTGAAATATAGAGGAAAGTCCGGGCTCCGTAGGACACAGTGCTGGCTAACGGCCAGGAGCAGTGATGCTACAGAAAGTGCAACAGAAAAGATACCGCCAAAAGGTAAGGGTGAAATGGTGGTGTAAGAGACCACCGCTTATCTGGTGACAGGTAAGGCATGGTAAACCTCACTGGGAGCAAGACCAAGTATGTGGGTGGCTTGTCCGGCTATATCCACGGGTAGGTCGCTTGATCTGACAAGTAATTGTCAGGCTAGATAGATGATTACATAAACAGAACTCGGCTTATCGAGGGCCTGATTTAATATTTGGAGGACGATATGATGAGAATGATTAAACTTGTTCTTATCTTATCGTCCTTTGTTTTTTTATTCTCTTGTAACAAAGACACCCTTGAAGATATCGCAAAACAAGGAGACTGGGAGAGAGTAAGAACACTATCCACTGAAAAGATTGAGACTGGCGGTCTTGAGAAAGAATCACTTTACTATAATGCTCTTTCTCTTTATTACACAGGTAATTATGAGGAGGCTGTAGATTCATCCCGTCTCTATATTCTTTTGTATGATAAAAATAGTCCTGTTATTTTAAAGATACTTTTATATAAGGGGCTTACTCAGGAAGCTTATAGTGTTGGAGAAAAGCTTATAGAACTCAATGCCATGAATTCCAGTGACAAGACTCAATTCTTCAAGATTCTCAATGCTCTAGGAAAGATAGATGAAGCTTCTCTCTTGATTTCAGATCTTAAAGAAAGTCTTCCTGTATATGACTATTGTTTTGCTCTCATCAATGGGAATGCCACTTCCATGTTGATTCTAGAGAGCCTTGTAATGCTTTATAAGCAAGAAGGTATAAGTAATAGCTTTTTGTCTATAGCAGAAAAAGCTTTGACAATTTTCTCAAACAGGGAGTACAGGACAAAGCCTCAAGCGTTTATCGAAGAAACCTTTGATGGCAATGCCCAATATTCTCTGATAATCGGGGACTTCTTCTATCGAATATCAGATAAAGAAAAAGCCCTATACTATTGGAACTTTGCAAAAGATATGTATCCAAATGCATACAAGACAAGGATAGAAAACCTTAAGTGAACTACTCCGACTTATAGAAGGAGGAGCTTCTTGCTTCAACCACCAATGCTTCGAGAAGGGCGAACCCAACCAAAGTCTGACACGATGTCCACAAGCGTATCTTCGGCTAGTTCCTAGCCTAGTCAGCTACGATATCTACGCTTCCCGTAAGAGGCGTAGGCCCTCATTCCTTATATTGATTGCCGCATTTTGGTCTCGATCCATCTTAAGACCGCAATTGCATTCAATCGTTCTGTTCTTCAAGTCCTTCATTTCAGAATGGACACATCCACAATTATGGCAAATCTGGCTTGAAGCATAATTCCAAGGTACCTTTATAAAGTATTTGCCTCTATCTTCAAGCTTATATTGGAGCATATTCAGAAATATTCCGTATCCGTTATCCATTGTAGCTTTGCCGTTTTTATATTTCTTATTCGATATAGCCTTCATGTTTAGACTTTCAACACATACAACATCATACTGCTTGGCTATCGCAGTGGATGTCTTATGTAAATTATCCAATCTCTGATTTGCTATATGCCTATGAATCTTATTGACCTTCAGGTACTGCTTGTTGTAATTCCTGGATTTCTCTTCTCCCTTCCTGGCGCCCTTGCGTCTTGACAGCCTGCGCTGTTCTCTTGCCAGCTTCTCTTGGGATTCCTTGAAGTATTTATGGTTTGTTCCTCTATTTCCTCTATCGTCCATATATAAATGTGCAGAAGAATAGTCTAGCCCAATAACATTATTTGAAAGGGGGATGCTTTCAATAGAAGCATCATATACAAAGAGAACAGACGCAAAGTAGCTGCCAGCGCCATCCTGGGAGACTGTCGCGGATTTCAATACCCAGCCGTCTTCTGGTTCTCTATGTATGACCGCTTTGACATTACCAATCTTCGGAAGCCTGATGTAAGCATTGTCAATAATACCGACAGTTCCATTCTGGTTGTTTGTTGTATATGAGCGCTTTGAGTGCTTGGCAGACTTGAAAACAGGAAATCTGTTACGCTTCTTACGTCCCTTGTCGAAGCAACTCTTGATTGCAGACTGAAGATTCAGCTGGACGTTGGCAAGAGCAAGGCTGTCCACTTCTTTAAGATATGGGTATTCATCCTTATACATTGCAGGTGTCTGCTTGCCAAACTCCTTGGTTTCGTCATAACACTTGATTTTATCTGCAAGCATAAGGTTATATACCTTACGACAGCAACCGAAGGTTTTGGCAAACATTATTCTCTGCTCATCAGTAGGATACAACCTATATTTGATTGCTTTGTTTGCCAATCGGTTTCTCTCCTTGCGTTTCTATATATTGCTTGATTATATCTATGGTTGCACCACCTGTGCTGATTGCGACTGATTATATTATACAACAATTTCTAATGAATGTTAACATATCTAGCAATTCATCCCCCACCTATAGAGGATAGGGGATTTCTTGCTTAAATCTTGTTAAAGGTCTTCTATCACCATCTTGATATCAACACCTTCTCCTCTCGGAAGAACTCCATTTGTATTTGGATTAGAGAGTAGGGCCTTGCAGAGGTGTCCCTTGCCTTCAGTGCTGTTTAACTTTTCAATAACGTATGGATCAAAGGAAGGCTCTTCTTCGCCGTCCTTCATTGTCCTCACCATCATCCAGTTGAAAACACCTTCTTTATCCATCCAGCAGACAGCAGGATCTACACCAGGGTAACTTTGGTACAATAAATCTGTAATTTCATGTTTCTCATATAGGTCCTGGACATAAGCCATTACAGCGTTATTGAGTTCTTCCCACTTTCCCATGGCTTTGAAGTTCTCTGAACATTGAGCTTTATCAGGAATGACAGCTTCTATTTTCTGATTAATTAATAGAGCAGAAGCACTTATCAGTCCCCATTTGTCATCTTCCAGGTATGATATGTTCAACTCTTCATCGAAAACAAGAATGCATGGAATAATGTCATTTTCCTTGCAGATTCTGATAGATATATCTAAGTCCAAAGGAAAATAAAGATTATTCTCTTTTGTCTGGGCAAAGATTATGCCATATACATTATTCTTTGCTCTAAAACATAGATCAATGAAGTATGGAACAGTGTATTCCATCTTAAGCCATTGCATATCTCCTGGCTGCAAGTTTTCAATTTCAGGAACGACAGACAAAAAGTGATTAAGAGCAATAGGGTAGAGTGCTTCATTCTTTTCTTTAACCATTTCCCCGATTGCTTTCTTACTGAGACCTGTAACTTCTGGATCAAAGAATAACTGACCTTTCTGCTCAATCATTTTCTTTCCTCACTTTTTATCTCATCCCATAACTGGTTCATCTCTACAACGTGATCTTTATCGAGAGGAATGCCCTTTTCCTTTGCTTTATTGAATAAAGCCTGGAATCTAGCCTTAACTTTCTCATTACATCTGAAGAGGGCCACATTAGGTCTTACCTTCAGGAACCTGGCAAGATTAACAACAGAAAAGAGAAGATCACCGATTTCCTCTTCAATATGATCTTGGTTGTTTTCTTTTATAGCTTCCTTTACTTCTTCAAGCTCTTCTTTGATTTTATCGAAAACTCCTTCAGTGTTATCCCAATCAAAACCAACCTTCTTCAGTTTTTTCTGTATTTCATAGCTGGTTTCAAGAGGAGGAAGAGAGGAGGGGATATGCTCAAAGAAATCTTCAGATTTCTCTTTATGTCCCTCTACATTCTCTTTGACATTATTCCAGAGTGTCAAAACTCCTTCAGCACTATCAGCATGAGCGTCACCAAAGACATGAGGATGTCTTCTTATTAACTTCTGGCACACTTCATTTATAGCTTCGTAGGGCTCAAAATCTTTCTGTTCTTCATGAAGTCTTAGATTCATGAAGACATTGATCATTACATCTCCTATCTCTTCTCTCTGGCTATCTATGTTTCCTTTGATGACACCATCCAGGTATTCATAGCTTTCATCTATCAAAGATTGTGTAGCTGTTTTGTTAGTCTGGATTCTGTCCCAAGGACAGCCTTCAGGAGAGCGGAGTAGGGTGATTATTGTATATAAGTTATCCAAGGCATCGCTAAGATTATCTGCGTCTTTGTAATCAATATGTATCATGGAACAACATTACTACAAATGTTTCTTCACTTCAATTATGACTTAATTGAGGAGTACTATTATATTTAGTAAGAGGAGAAGAAATGGCTACAGTCTTTGATGTTGCAGATTTTTTTATTGATATAGCAAATAATTTACTGAAAACCTAATTGAGAGAATACAGATATCTTCGAAAAAAAGAAGTTAAAACGAGTACCAAAAGAATACTATGACCCATGGGAAGATGAGTATTGGCAGGAATGCTATTATTCTCAGATAGTCTATGATAATGTATGATTTCATTTAGAAAAGGCTATACCAGTAGAGATACTATTAATGATAGAAAGTATTTTACAGTAGAAACAGTGTGTAATACGATATTCCAACATTAACTAGACTGGAGTATTTAACCGTCAGATTAAAAAGGTAGAGTCAAAACGTGGTTTTGATCTTGTACTATCCCAAATAGAGTTTCTAACTAACAAATATCTTAAGTAAGTGCTATATATTATATTTATAGTATAATACATAATTGACAGAATATTTATTATATCTTTCGTTTTAAATCACTCTTGTTTTATAAAATACAATTCAGACTTATGGATATATTTAGGTATTTGAAAAATAAGACATATTAAACATTCTTATTTATCTTTATCATTTTTCATATCAGTATCTGGGCAGTATTATTTGTAAAGAAGGAATGTTTAAATTCTTTTTCTTTAGAACACTTTTCGTTTTTTTCCTTCCATTTTTAAAAGGAATTATATTTTTTGTTAAAATTAATCTTTTGTTATTATTAGTACAAAATGTTAGATTTAATACGGCAAAGATTATTTCAACTTGAAATCTAAAAGTCCTACTTTTATCATTGAAATAAGGTAGGAATCACAATGGATAGATATGATGCAATTGTAGTTGGAGCAGGAAACTCGGGTCTTACAGCTGCATTAGAGCTAATTAACAACGGATTAAAGACATTAATAATTGAAAAGAATAACTATCCAGGAGGATGCGCTACATCCTTTGTAAGAGGAAGATTCGAGATTGAGCCTTCCCTTCATGAGTTATGTTGTCTCGGTGATGAAAAGAATAAAGGAAGCGTCAAAACTTTATTTGATGATTTTGATGTTGATTGTGATTGGACCCTTATTCCAGATTGCTTTAGAGCCATTGGTTCCTATAGTGATGGCTCCCCTTTTGACGTGATTATGCCTAATGGAAGGGATGCTTTTATCTCAAGAATGGAAGAGTATGTTCCATGCTCCAGGGACAAAATGAATCTACTCTTCTCTGTTATGGATGAAATAAAGAATGGGCTGAACTATATCTCGGAAAATAAGAAATACAGTCTTATTCATTTGATCAAGAATTATCCAAGACTGCTCACCTTAGGCTCTTACTCTGTATCTAAAGTATTTAAGGCTTTGGATCTACCTATTAAGTGTCAGGAAATACTCTCTATCTATTGGATATATCTAGGTGTGGAAGTTGAGCATTTAAGTTTCCTTCACTATGCTTTGATGATTAATGAATACATAAGTAATCCTATCTACATACCAAAGCATAGAAGTCATTATCTATCTTCCTTGTTATTAAAGAGTTACCAAGATAAAGGCGGAGAAATATGGCTTGGAGTAAAGGCTGAGGAGTTCTTGTTTAATAATAAGAAATGCATAGGGGTAAGAACAGATAAAGGCGATGTATATGCTCCTCTTGTTTTCCCTGATATCAACCAAGACATTATATATGGGAGGCTGATGTCAAAGGATATCGTCCCAATAAGACATAAGAAACTTTTCAACGCTAGAAAGGATCAATACTCTGGAGTATTCTGCACTGCATATTTCTGTCTAGATGTCGATAAAGATACACTAGGCTTTAAAGACTATTCTATCTTCTTCTCTGATAAATCAAGAAAGAATAATAACCCGTATTTTTTCGAAGACAGTGTAGTTTTCCTTTGTTATAACGTGGCTGATCCAGAGTTTTCACCAAAGGGAACTTGTATTTGTTCTTTTACTGCCTCGGCTAATACTTCTTTTTTCGAAGCTTTGGATGAAAAAGATTATCATTCAGTTAAGACAGCTATTGGTAATTCCTTTATTAATCTACTAAAAGAAAAGCTTAATTTCGACATAACAGGGCATATTGAAGAAGTTGAGATAGCTACACCTTGGACTTTCGCCCAATACATTTCTAATCCAAAAGGTTCTGTTTATGGCCACTCTGTAAAGGATTGGGACAATATAGTTGCCAGAGTACTTAACCAAGATGAAGACTATACTGTTCCTGGTATTTACCCTATTGGAGCCGATGCTGCAAAGGGTGATGGTTATTCTTCCACTTACCTAACTGGAAGAGAAATAACTCAATACGCATTAAATAGGATGAAAGATAATGAGTAAGATGATAAAAGTTGGTAAAAATCCATTAATGGATATGAAAAAGTTCAAGGATTTGGGAAAGACTCGTAGTTCCGTTATTAATTCTTCCGATTCTATAGATATCGAATATTTAGATACAATAAAAGATAAAGCTGATCATCTCCACCCAGGAAAAATCAGAGTAAGAGTCGAAAAGATAATTGAGCGTTATGATGCCAAGGAGTTTGAGTTCTCTACTCTCGATTCCTCTCCCCTTCCCTTCTTCAAGGCTGGTAGTTATATATCTCTTAAACTAAAGATTGGTGATACTTTTACTTCCCGTCCATATTCCATCTGTTCGAGTCCCAAGGAAGCCTTAAATGGGAAGCTTTCCATAATGATAGAAGACTATAAAGAGGGATACTTCGCTCCATATGTATATAGAAACCTAAAGGTTGGAGATGAAGTAGATATTTCATCTCCAATGGGGACATTTATCTACGATCCTTTAAGAGATAAGCCAACTATAGTTGCTCTAGGCGGTGGAAGTGGAGTCACTCCATTTATCTCAATGGCCAAAGCCATCAGGGATGGACTAGAGGATTTCAACCTAATTCTTATCTATGGAAGTAGATGCGTTGAATCCATTTACTTCAAAGAAGAATTAGATGAAATAGAAAGAGAGACAGATAAAGTCAAAGTTATTCATGTACTTTCTGATGAGAAGGTCGATGGATATGAATATGGATTTATAAACTCTGAAATAATAAAGAAATATGCACCAGAAGAATACTCTATCTTTGCTTGTGGTCCCGGCAGTTTCTATTCCTTTATGAAAAAAGACATCGTCAAACTAAACCTTCCTTCCCGTCTTATCAGGTTTGAAATGGAAGCAGTCAGTAGAGATCTTGAAAGTGACGAAAGGTATCCAAAAGGGACAAAAGATAAGACCTTCAAAGCTGTCATCAAACAGTGTGGCAAGGAATATAGAATCGATGTCAGGGCAGACGAACCTATACTTACTTCAATAGAAAGAGCTGGAATTAAAGCTCCGTCAGCATGTAGATCCGGTGTTTGTGGCTGGTG
>JALFYG010000206.1 GCA_022784805.1 Spirochaetales bacterium | reverse complement strand
CAAGGGCACTATCGAGTTGGAGAGTCGATAGATATCGCCCCGCAAGAAGCCTTTTGCATTTCAGATTATCTTTATCTATCTCCAAAGCCTTTTTATAGACATCAATGGCTTCCCTATAGCGTAGGCTGAAGGAAAGAGCCTTTCCCAGTTCCATTAGATTCATAAGAGTTGGCTCTTTACTTCTCAGCTCTTTTATCTCCAGGGTATCAGGAACGGACTCTTCTTTTCCTTCAAGTTGACTAAAAAGAGAAACGTGGATATCAGAAAAGGGTTTGTCCATTAGAAGCCTCTTGAATAAACATGGGCGCAGCGTGAACAGAGAGTCCTACCATTTTCAAGTCTCACATAGTACTCTGCAACGCTTTCGTTGCACTCCTCACAGACATAGCTCTTGAAGATTCTGGCTCTTTCAGGGACCTTGTCCAAGGCTTCTTTTACATCAAACATCTCATGGTAGTCCCCTTCCATAAGCCACTCAAGTCTCTCTTCCTTACTCTTTTCAGGAGTTCTCTTCAATACAAGGCGAAAAGCCTTGTCTTGTTTTCTTGAGTAGAATGCAAAGGCATTCTTTCCCTGCATATTAATTATAAGGTTCCCCTTTCCCACGGAGCACCCCATCATTACTTGGATAGCGTCTACTGCACAGGAGTCGCACTCTGCAATACATACAAGCTCTTCGTCTACGCTTCTATTCTCCCCAAGTAACTCCAACGCATAGAGGGAAGCCCTGAAGCCTACAGCGAGGCCTCCGCATCCGTGGCCATGAAATTCAACACATTTATTCCAGAGAGCAAGATATTCTTCCTGCATATACGCCTCCTAATATTCGATTTCTTCATGTCGCTTTTCAAAGAAAAGACTTAGAAAATAAAAAGCCAAAGACAAGGCCATAATCGCAAAGCCCGGGGAGAGAAGATAGTTATAGGCATGCCTGAGCATTGCTCCCCTCTTCCAGGCAAAGTTCACCATTGTTCCCCATGTGGGGTGATATAAGTCTCCGAAGCCCAAGAATGAGAGTGTGGACTCCATCATGATGCAGGATGTAACTCCCGACAAAAACCGGGAAAGGATCAAATCCCTCAGGTTCCTTACATAGTGATGGATGATAGTGTGCATCCTGCTGTACCCAAGGAGAGTACAATTCTCTATAAAAGGTTGGGAGGATAGTGTCCTGACCTTGGCCATCACAACCCTACTTGTCCCAACCCAGCTGAAGGCTGCTATCAAGAAAATAAGAGTGATGGAAGAGTTACCAAGGAATGCAGAGAGCACAATAAGTGTCACCAATTTCGGCAGGTACACAAAGATATTTGTAAAGAAGGTAAATACTTCCCCTAATTTTCCTTCAAAAGATGATAAGGTTCCGATGACTACACCCAAAATAAGAGCCAATACCGAACTAGATAACCCAATGACAATAGTGTCTTTCGCCCCATAAATAAGCTCTGTCCAGATATCATAACCAAGACTATTGGTACCCAAGAGGTGTTCACTTGATGCTTTTAGCCATGGGGCAAACATCTCTTTTCTCCCATACTCTGTAAAGAGTGTGGGAAATAAAGAAGCAAGAAGAAAGAAGAACAGGATTACAAGACCTAGAATCAGGGGAACATAGCGTTTCTTCATATCACTTCTCCCTCTTTCTCTGCCTTGGATCCAAAAGAAGGCAGAGTCCATCGGAAATGATGATGGAAAGCGTCATAAAGGCTGTGGTTACAAATAGTATCCCCTGAATCAATGGGTAATCCAAAGAATAGACCGCTTCAGAAAGAAGTGTACCCATTCCATTGATAGAAAACAGGTTCTCAATGACCAGTGTTCCACCCAATGCGGTTCCCACGCTCATTCCAACCATGTTTATAAATGGAGATGAGATATTCGGGAGGATATAATGGTACCTTATGGCCCTGTTTGAGAGCCCTCTGGTTCTGGCATATAGGATATATTTCTCGTCTGCAATATCTGCAGCAAGATTTCTTACAAGTAAGTACCTAGATGGAAACTGAGCCAAAACCAAAGTCAAGACAGGAAGGACAAGGTGATGGATACGGTTCCTGAAATATAGAAAGGTCCCCTTCTGTATGCCAGGAGAGTTTAAGTTGGCATAGGGAAAGAGCTTCAAGCGAAAGGATAGGAATAGAATAAGTATTATTCCTATCAAAAATGTAGGTATTGTATTAAGTACAATTGTTGCTGGGGTAAGGATTTTGTCCAGTTTCTCTTCCTTCTTCGTTCCTGCCCTTAACCCCATAAACAAAGCAAGAAGGGATGTGAAGAATACACCGGAGAGAGTAATCTCCACGGTGTATCCCAACCTCTTGAAGATCAGATTCCTTACTGTATCTTCCTTCTTGAAAGAATACCCAAGGCTACCGTCTAAAAGAGACTTCAAATAATAAAGAAACTGCTTAGGGAGGCTATCAGAAAGATGAAGGGCCTCCCTATAGTATTCGATTTGTTTGACAGTCATATCTTCTTCAGAAAAACCTGTCAAATAAGCGATAGGATTCCCTGGAAGCATTCTGGGGAGAAGGAAGTTAAGTACTATGATAAAGCAGAAGCAAAGAAGAGCTATCAATATATCCTTTCTGTACTTACTCATCTCTCCCAATCCCCACTTTATTTACTCTTGATTGTCATCCAGTTATTAACGTTATTGAGCCCAAAAGTTGAATCTACTGTAATATCATAGAGCTTTGAAGAACAAGCATATACAAGGTTATCCCAATAAAGAGCCAATAGAGGAGTATGCTCAGCATAGTATTCCTGTAGCATTCCTGCTGCTTCATAGTACTCATCAAGGTTGGAAGCGGAAGAGAGGCTCTTCAGAATACTCTGGAAATCACTATCCAAGACCTGGCATCCACCCTGTACGCTATGTGTTCCATCAACATAAATGGAGCCAAGACCATTGCCCATGCCCATTCCTGCAGATGTGTATCCATAGATGGCGGCTTCCATTGTGACGTTTCCATTGGAGAACTTCATGCTGGTCTTTGCGTTGTATGAAGCGCTGTCCAAGGTCTCGATGTTCACAGTGATACCGAAGGCTTCAAGCTGGTTCTTGATCAGCTCTGCGTATCCAACGTGAGTTGTCTTGGATGCATTGACAGTGAGAGTAAATGACATCTCGTTTCCTTCTCCGTCCACGTAGACACCTTTATCATTCTTTGTGTAGCCAGCAGCCTGCATATAAAAATCTGCTTTTTCTGTGTCATAAGAGAGCTTCTCTGTCTCCTTGTATCCGACAGTTGTTGTTGGAGCAAAACCTCTGTTAGGAACAACAGATGCATCGCTACCGAAGTATGCCTTGAATACTTCATAGTCCAAAGCATAGGAAACAGCCTTTCTCATGTTCTCATCGGCAAATGGTCCCTTTGCATTGTTGAAGGCAAAGACAGCAGGAACATTTGTTGCCGGAACAGCAATAAGTGATACATTGGAGCTCTCTTTCAAGAAATCCTGATAAGTTGCGGGAGTGCCCATGGAGTAGTTCCAGACCATATCAATGTCTCCGTTTTCAAGAGCAAGATACATAGTATCTTCATTACCAAAGAGGCGATAAACAATCTCTTCAACATTTACGCTCTCAGGATAGTTGCCATTTGCCTTGAAAACGATTGTTCCTGACTCAGGAGAGAAGGAAGAGAATGTATAAGGGCCACAGCCAATGCGGTTATCTTCCACGCTTGGGTTTTCATTGTTCTCATAGATATGCTTGGGAAGAATTCTGAAAGATGTCATATCACCAAGCATTCTTACGTTTGCTGAAGGAAGAACCAAAGTGACAGATCTATTGTCTTCAGAAACTGTGCAGGATACATACTTCTTAGACGTGACCTTTCCATTGCTGTCAACCTGATCTGTCAGGTATGCGCTTCCCTGACTATCTTCATACTGGAAAGAGAAGAGAATATCTTCTGCCGTCACGGGTTCTCCATCAGACCAATAGAGGCCATCTTTAAGAGTAAGAACCCAAGTAATACCATCTTCTG
>JALFYG010000150.1 GCA_022784805.1 Spirochaetales bacterium | reverse complement strand
ATGACACCAAGAATGGTACCCACATTGCCTGCGTTGCAGTCTGTATCCCATCCAGCCATAGTGGCTATCTCTATTCCACGCTTAAAGTGTCTTCCGTAAACTAGAGCCATAGCCACCACTCCGGCGTTAGGAATAATATGGCATACTCCTTTATACTTATCGTATCCCCACTCATTTTGAAGCATATTTAGACATGCTCTCCAGGAATCAGGGTTATTCTTATGGAATTCAATAACTGCATCAAATACTTTTCTATATAAAGATTCCTCTGATACATAAGAGAGAGCCACTTCAACTACTCTATCGATATCACTCTCAAAAAAAGCTTCAGCAATAGCAGCAGCCACGAAGGAAGCCCCCTCCAATCCTTCTCCATCGTGAGACACAGAAGCAGCGGTTTTTGCCGCCATCGATGCTTTTTCTGGATTACCAGGATAAATTAATCCCCATGTATCAACGAATATCTGGCCTCCAATCTGCTCTGCCATTATCTTGCCATTGGTTCTTTCAGAGCCAGAAAGAGGCGCCGGGATTCCATTTTTTAGATTCAAATAAGCAGTATGTTCTGTGCTGACACCATATCCACCCCACCAGAACATACCAATTCCCTCTCTGGCATAGTTGAGCCATGCTTCTGCAACATCAGAAGCCATAAGAGGAGAATCATCTTTTTTATCATCAAGAGCTCTTAAAAAGAATACTGGTCCATTTGCATCATCGTCGGCGGCAAAGGTCCTAAAAGGCTTTACATAAGAAGTAATATCTCCATAAAAGCGCTCTATTCTTTCGCTGGTCCATACTGTAGGCTCCACAGGGGCACCCAATCTAATTCCGGCGTTCATGCCAATAAACCCTGAATATATTTTTTCAAGTATCTCTTTTTCTTTCATATTTACTCCATATCCCCTCCCCAAAGGGAGGAGATATAAACAAAATTAGTCCAAGACTGTTGCAAGATATTCACTAATCTTGTCGCCGCCGGCCTTATTCCATTTCTCAACAAATTCATCGAAGTCAGAGATTGGTCTGATGCCTCTGATAATATCTGTTGAATATTCAGTATAGAGCTGATCCATAGCATCCTTAAGAGGAAGAAGATCTTCAGGAAGGATAACGTTTGTATCAGGAGCATAATACTTGTTTGCTGCATCCAAAGAATCGATTGCAGGCTGTGTAAGGACTTCACCATCAACAAGAGATGTATCAAGACCATTCATTGTAGGCCAGAACTTTGCCCACCATGAAGGGAAATCGTCTGTAAGGACATACTTTCCATCAACTACGTTGTAATGAATTCCTTCAAGTCCAAGTTTATCAAGGATTCTTCCTTCTTCGCCAGCCATGTAGTCAAGAACAGCCCATGCTGCATCTTTAACTGTACTGTCTGCATTGATAGCGAATCCTCTTGATTCCTTAGTTACGTCGATACTCTGATAAGCCCAGCTTTCTCCCTTTGCTGGAGGAAGAACTACCAGCTGCTGTCCCTGAGTCTGAAGCATCTTGTTGTTGTATACGTTAATAACGTCACCTGCTGTTCCAGATACCCAACCAGCTACGCCTTCATAAAATGCCTGCTCCATTGTATCCCAAGCCTTTGTGACATACTCATTGTCCAAGAGACCATCAGCATAAAGCTTATGATAGAATTCAAGCTTATTCTTTTCCATTTCTGTAGCACGGGAATATACCCACTTTCCATCAACCTTCATGATAGTAGCTGTGACACCAAAAGCATGGTTGAATACAGAGTCAAGCTTCAGGATTGTTCCATCTGTGGTGATAGGCCACTTGCACATTCCCTTATCCTTCATTTCTTTGAAAAGCGCATAGTAGTTATCTACAGTAGGATTCTCCATAAGAGCCTTGGATGATTCAAGAGAGTTAAACCAGTCTTCTCTCATGACAGGAATCTGTACTCTTGCAGGAGCAAGCCACAAAAGATATGGATAGTTTGCAATTGCTGCTCTTGAATGATCTTCAATAACACCCTGAACATTCTCACTGGATTCAATATATTCTGTCAGATCTTCCAAAAGACCTTCCTGTGCAATTGGCTGATCTCCGCCCTGGAAGTAGATGATATCAGGTGAAATCTGTCCTGTTCTGAATGCAATTGGTACTACAGATTTATAAGAACCTGTTGGTGCTGAAAGAATAACGAGGTCGATATACTTGCCCTCCTTAGCAAGACCTTCCTCTATAGCCTTCTCTAGGATGCCAAGCTGTTCAGCATCTGTGATAGGGTCTACGTCTTTGCAAAGATAAGTGACCTCAACAGGTTTATCTGGTGTTCCGATCCCTTCGGAAGCTTGATTAGAAACCTTAGTGGCCTCTTCTTTTGCACCATTAGCGAAAACAAGCGCTAGGCTTGCAAGAAGCACTGTCAAAAAAACCAATGTCTTCTTCATAGTTTTCCTCCTTTTTATTCTTTAATTCCACCGGCAAGGGCATCCTTGGCGTAGAACTTAAGTACAAATGGATAAAGAATTAAGATAGGGATAATCGCCACCATAATGGTTGCACCCTTCAGAGCGGCATAATCTGCTCTGGCTATTGCGTTGTAATCATATAGAGCCTGCTGTCCAAGAATTGATACAGTGTCTCCAAGTACAACAAATTGTCTTAAGATGACTTGCAAGACTGAGTCTGTGCTCTTTCTTGTAAGGTAAATAGTAGCTCTGAAATATTCGTTCCATCTAACAACGGCATAGAACATAGTTATTGTGGCGACACCTGATTTAGCCAAAGGAAGATAGATACTTGTGAGGCTTCTCATGTTCCCACATCCATCAATGACAGATGCTTCGACTATTGAATGAGGCACTGATTCAAAGTATCTCATCATAATAATCAGGTAATAGACATTGACAGCTGTAGTAAGGATTACAGCCCACTTACTTCCCATCAAACCTATTTTCTGCACTACTAAATACTCAGGAACAGTTCCAGGATCAAAGAGCATCATTATGATGAAAAACACCATTAAAGGACGCTTAAGGGTAAGTTTAGGTCTAGTCAAAACATAAGCGGCTGTAGTGGTCAAGAATATATTGATAAAAGTTCCTACCACTGTGATTATCACACTATTAATAATGGCCGGAACCAAAATAGGATGAGAAAACACAATCTTATAGTTAAACAGATCAAAGTCCTTGGGGATTATCCTAAGACCGGACATTGTTCTGGATGCTTCCGGTGCAGAAAATGACTTTGCCGCGATATTCAGTATTGGGATTATCATTGTAAGAGTTAAGATGAGAAGTATTATTGCCATTATCAGTTGGCTTAAAGATAATTTCTTTTTCATCACCACACCCCCTTACCTGTCAATTTCTTCGACACGAAGTGAGTACCAAGTACCAAGAGCATTCCCACTACACCCTTAATAAGACTTACTGCCGTAGCAAGAGAGTATTGGCCTCCTTCAATACCGATTCGATAAATATAAGTGTCAAGGATATCGATTCTCGACTGTACTGCAGCATTTGAGAAGTTGAACACTTGGTCAAAGCCTGCATTGAGGAAGAATCCAAGATTGAGAATAAACATAGTGACAGCTGGAGTAACCAAGGCAGGAAGAACCACGTATCTGATTATCTGGAGTCTTCCGGCGCCATCAATTCGTGCTGCTTCATATAATGATTGGTCGATGGCTATAATAGTTGTATAAAAGATAATGGAATCCCAACCAAGGCTTCTCCATCCTTCACAAATCATCAATATCCATCGGATCTTTCCCTTGTCTGTCATGAAGTCGATGCCCTTCATTCCAAAGAGAGAAAGAATTTGGTTTACTCCTCCATCCAAAGAAAGAGCGTTGATCCAAATACCAGCAATTACAACCCAAGACAAGAAGTGAGGAAGATATGATACGACCTGCACATACTTTCTATATTCATTACTTCTTACTTCGCTGAGAACAATGGCAAATACAATGAAGAATGGGAAGAGAAGGATATACTTCATGAAGCTTATTACAAGAGTATTCTTCATGATCTGCCCAAATCCTGGGGAAGAGAATATCATCTTGAAATACTTCAAGCCCACAAAAGGCCAATCTCCCTTAGCTTTAAACTGGAAAAAGGCAAGGCGCATGTTGAGAATAGGCCAACACCTGAAAATGATGAAATAAACAAGTGTCGGGAGAAGCATAAGATATAAAAGCTTCTCACTTTTAAGTCTCTGCCAAAGACTTCTCTTAGGTGTTACTAGTAATTCTTCTGCCTTTCCTTTTTTCCTCATATAACCTCTCCCCTTTTTTATGGAATCAAAATCTCCATCAAAGGACCATGTTGTTGAGCACCATACACATCTCTATCTCCACTGGTGCCAGAGGAAATTGTTCTTTCATAAGTAATCTTCACGCCAAGAGCGGAATCAAAGAATACAATGTCCAAAAGCTGGCCTGGAGAGAGATGATATGCCCTCTCAATAGTCTCTTTGTTTATTACGCCGCTATCCTTTACTCTTTTATAGTTCTTCTCTTCTGAAAAAAGCACATCAAGAGTAATAAGAAAAGGACCACTATTCTTACTTCTGATCATCTTTGCCAAATCAACTAGTCTTTCCATTTCTACCTCGCTTTCCACTCTTCTATTGGGAAAAAGGAGAGAGGAGAATCAACTTTCATCAAGTGATAGACAGAAAACTCATATACAGCTCCAAACTCCACATCGCTTGGTGCATAAGGGAATGCAAGATTACCAGCAGTGGATTTTCTTCCTTCATAACCGTAGTGCATAAACGTAGAGCGTAGAGATGCACATAGGGCAGAGGCAGTTTCTTGAGTTGGTGCCAATACTTCAAAGAGAACACATATTTCATGTGGAACATCTTTCAGAGGCTCCAAGTCCCCCATTACTCCATCTATGCCATAGTTTAAGAAGTTGATTTTGTAGGAAGATGGATCAATTTCACTATATTGCTCTCTTACACTCTCTTCCACTAAAGCTTCAACTTCCTTTACCTTGCTAATCAGAAGAGGATCTCTTACTCCTGCAACAACAAAGGTTCTGTAAGCAACCTTTCTTGCACCTTCAAGCTTAATCCAATACCCATCACTTGGTTTTATCTCACTTCCCTGTACTCTGATTCTGTTTTTTGCCACTTCTTTAAAAGTGCAACGGGAAAGATCCATGATGCATCCTGGTCCATGCAAGATATAAGGGTGATCCTTCTCATAGAAAGTATGAGCTGCAACACTAAGTGTGGTGCATTTACGTGTAGGAGATGTAGGATAAACATCAAAGTAGTCATCACCCAATACTCCCATCATACAATCTTTGGTTGTACCAGGATCACATGAGAGAGCTCCACACTCCAATACCTTTCCCAGATGATAACTTAATCCCAAATCATGGCCCTTAAAAACACCTAAAGCAGCAAAAGGAGCTGGATCATAAGCTCTTCCTACAATTAGAAGTTGATACCCTTCCTCCAGTGCCTTCAAAATCGGTTCATATCCCATTTGGGCCACAACACCTGTAGACTCCAAGAGTTTTTCTTTAGTCAAAGGTGGAATATTATCACCCATAGGAGCCACAAGGCCTTTATCCAAAGCATCAATAATGGCATCGTTTGGGATATCAGCCCAGATGACTGCTGTTTTTAAATCAGGCCATTTTTCGTCTTCAAAAAGCTCTTTGATAATGGAAAGTGTCCATTCCACATGTTCCTTTCCGCCACTTCCGCCAGCAGAGCTGATTATTACAGGAATACTCTTTTCAATCCCGCCGCCAATGATGCGCTTTAAATCTTTCTTTGCAGCGATTCTACTTACAATTGCCGTCTTGGCTCCAAGTTTATGAGGACCGGCATCTGTACTACCTGCGTCTACTATTATGGCATCAGGATTATCGTCAAGCCCATATCTAAAAGAGCTATCTGGAAATCCATATCCAAGTATCCCACAAGGGGCAAGAATCTTTGTTTCTTTTAGATTCACTCTTCTTCTCCTTTTACTGATTCACGCTGGATCAAAAGAGAATCCAAGAGAGTCCTGTCAGGAACTTCTTTTCCCTCAAGCATCTCAAGTATTCTTTCTGCAGCTATAGCACCTATCTCACTTTTTGGCTTTTGAAGTGTGGTTATTCCAGGACTCATAAGACCAACCAATGGAATATCGTCAAACCCAATCAGGGAAACATCACTAGGCACCTTTACCCCATTCTCGCTTGAACTTTTGGCAAACCCTACCGCCACCAAGTCATTTCCTGTCAGGATGACAGAGGGCTTATCTTTCATCTCTTTCCAAATAGAGAAAAGGCTCTTTCCTCCATCGATGGACAAAGGAAGCTTGATAATCCAGTCTTCTTTTACTTCAAGTTTCTTTTCTTCCATCCAATCACAGTAGGATCTATATTTAGTACTATTCTTGGTTCCTTCACTATCAAAGGAGGAAGACAAAACGATTGCTATCTTTTTATGTCCTTTGGAATAAACATAATCCAAGGCCTTTCTAATGGCTTTATAAGAATCTGTACCTACTATTGGGAAAGGAATCTGATGGCTTCTTTCTCCTAAAACAACTATAGGAGTATCGATCATCTTTGCCACTTTTTCCATGTCCATATCGGGAGCATTAATCATCACGGCATCAACCTTATGCTCCATGGCAAGTTGAAGATATCTCTCTTCTCTCTCTTTCTGCCAGTCTGAATTAGCCACCATCAAGGAGTATCCCTTTTTGTCCAAGACAATCTGCGCACCTTTAGATACTTCAGACCAGAAGTTGTTTGTTATATCCGGAATAATCAAGAGAACTGTCTTGGATTTTCTAGTTCTCATAGAAGAAGCAACACTGTTCTTCACAAAATTAAGCTCTTCTACAGCTTTCAAAACTGCTTCCCTGCTCTCTTTACTCACATTGCCTTCACCTGTAAGAACCCTACTTACAGTACTCTTTGATACATTTGCTCTCTTTGCGACATCAATAATAGTAGGCAACAAAAACTCCTATGGGAACTGGGAACGTTCCCAATATTTATTTTAACTCACATACGCAAATTTGCAAGTTTTTATTGCGCGACAATTAGGCCATCAGGGTCTTAACACAAAACACAAAAACCAATAAATAGCTAAATATAAACTTTCACAATATAAAATAACTACCGAATTAAAACCTTAAATAAACACTATCGGTTTAAATCAAAGAGAGAAAGATGTAATAATTTCAATCATTTTTAAATACAGTCTTGGTATATGAAATGGGCCTTTATAAAAGTTCCCCTTCACTGGAGTAGAAAGAGTTCCATCTCTATGAAAGTATCCAAACCACTCACCATATTCCTTGTCCACAAATCTTTCTTTGATATATTTCATTGTCTCTTCAAAATGCTCTAGGTACTTCTTTTCTTTAGTAACAGCAAATGAGAGAAGATTAGCAATAGATGCCTCACACTGAGGCCACCAGAATTTCATGTCTTGGTGATATTCGCTTAAAGGGAGATTCAATACATCCCTATATTGGATGATGCCTCCACCATATTCTCTGTCCCAGCCCTTCTCCCAATGCCAATCAAGAATTTTCTTTCCCAGTTCTATTAAGTGGGAGTCGTTTCTATACACCCCTTCACTCATAATAAACCAAGCTCCTTCAATGGCGTGGCCTGGGTTAATGATTCTTCCGCTATTGTGGTCCTTCATAAAAGAGCCGTCAGGTGCCACTGTCTCCAAGACACACTTTAAGTCATCTTTGACAAAGTATTTCTCAATCTCACTAATTAGTTCTGAAATATATTGAGTGCACCACTCTTCTTTTTCCGGATATGCTTTTCTCAGCTCTGAAAGTACATTAATAAGAATCATGGGGCCACCGAAAGAGATGGATGGCTCAGTCTCTTGATTTACCTTGGGAATAAGAACACCCTCAGTCTTTCTCATGTAGTCTACTCTTTCAAATAAGGAAAAAGCCTTGTCTCGATAAATGGTGTCACCTGATGCCCTTGAATATGCAGCATATCCCATGATGGCGAAGGCTTCACTGAAAAAGTATCTCAGCCTCTTCACCACAGGCTTACCCTCTTTGGAGACAATAAAGAACATCCGTCCGTCGCTATCGAAGCAGTACTTATCTATAAACTGCACCAAGTTATCTGCAGCATCCAGATATTCTTTCTTTCTACCTAACTCAAGATAAGAAGTGGAAAATGTCCAAAGGGCACGGCCTTGAAACCACACGGATTTATCTGAATCCAGCCTAGATCCATCTCTATTTAGAGCTGTATAGATTCCTCCATTCTCCCAGTCCATTCCATGTTTAAGCCAGAAGGAGAGGATATTATCCTCCAGCATCTCTCTACATTCATTCTTTAAAGCTTCAGCATTCATATCTTTCTCTAGATAAATTTCCAAAAGTGACGAATATTCATATCCTTAGGTATTATTTCCCCATGGTTTCCAAGTATTCCCATCCATTTGTGGCAGCCATGATCTGGAGCAAAGGCAATGGCAGTGGAGTGTCCCTTCCACTTCTCTTCCACTCTATCTATCAGCATTGAATATGTCTCGATATTCTCCTGAAGAGCTTTCAGGCTTCTCTTTCCCTCGGGGGTGAAACGATGCATATAGTGGTCATAGTCACCATTATAGAGCACGATAAGATCGTAGATATCTTCATCAATGAGAGATAATGCCTTCTCATTGCATTCCGTTTTTGTCTTGTAGATAAAGTAGTCGATATTTCTCTCAAGAAAGATCTTTGATATAGAGTCCCCTTCTGTTGATACTATGGCGCACTTCTTTCCCTTCACGGAGAGTACATCAAAGACTGTCTTACATTTCAGCACCGGTTTCACATACTCCCTTATTCCATGTTTCTCCGGAAGAAGCCCTGAATACATGGATGCAAAGCACACGGGAGTGACAGGAGGAACCATTGAGAGCATTTCAATATTGACACTGCACTTTTCGAGAATTGGAGAGAACATATCTCTATGGGCTTCATAGATCCACTCTGCAACAGCGTCTGGGTTATACATGATCACTCTGTCACATTTATTAGAAGAAATACTCTCAATTTCAGCTGCCATCTCTTTTTCTCTCTCTACTCCCAGTAGAGAAAGAATAGTAGAAGCCACCTTGTCTATTGAAACATCATTAAAACCATTCATATCAAACTACCTTTATTAATGACCCTATAGTTGAAGCAAGGGCCCCTATGACAACAATGATCTGAAATGGCAGAGTTCCGAAGAATGAGCAGATCGGGCTGTTTCCCACTCTTTTTCTCGACAAATGGTAAGCAAAAATAACTCCAAGCCCTGTTATTACCTGTATTACTCCTGCAATACGGGTAAAGCCCACAAAACCCTCCAAACCCAGAAGTGCAAGAACAAGACAAGGGATTGTGGCCAAGAGCCAGCTCATCTTTCTTGATAGTCCTGTCTTTTCTGAGACAATGTCTCTCAAATTAAGAGAGTTTGCCCAGAAGGATGTGGAAAGTGCAAGAAGAGAGAAGATATAACCGATGACTCCCACCCAGCCTCCAAGCTTTCTTGACAGGTCAACCAAGGCACCATCCTGGGATATGGAACTTCCGCTTCCAATGAGAGTCATGAAAGTGATGACCACTATAAGAAAGACATTGAGACCTGTACCGGCTGCAATGGATGCCTTGATCTTCTTCGCGTCTCCATTAAAGCCCTTCACAACCTGTGGAACACTCATTACAGCAGAGAGGGCAAAGGCGACCATTCCATAGAGAGCAAGGATGTTTGATGGGGCGACGAAGTGTGATGGAAGAGCTTCTTTTTCTCCTCTCATTACAGAGACAAAGAGTATGAACACAACGCCTACCATGGAGAATACAGATATCTTCTCACATATACCCACGGCTTTCATTCCAAAATAGACTACCATGGAACAGATGAAGAAATATAAGAACTGGGATGCCCAGACAGGAAGGCCGAACCAAGATGAGAATACAGCACCTCCTCCACTAATAAAGCCAGCTATATTAATAAGGACAGAGAACCCCATGATAGCGAAGGCTCCCCAAGAAAGATACTTACCGATCTTTCCTTTGAAGAGTTCATTCTCAAATATGGTAATAAACTGTCCTCCGCCATTATTGAGGCTCAGCTCAGCTATCATATAGTGAAGAATAAGATTCACAAGGTATGCAACGACAATTATTACTACAAAACTCTGCCAGCTATTACGTGATGCAAGGTATGGAACAGCCAAGACTCCGGAACCCACACCGTGGCCGACAATTATCCCCGCGCCCTCCCAAAAAGTGAGAGATGCTTCTGATTTTACTTTATCCATAGTTTTATTTTCGCCCCTTAACTCTTTCCCTGCAAGGCAAAATGGAGTTACCTTTTTCACTATGAAAAGAAAAACTCCGTTATTGCTTGTTTTATTGGTCTTGGCAGCCCTATTGGTTCTATTTTCTTTTGATGTCTTCGATTTTTCCACAAAGACATCCTTCCCGGAGTTCTCTCTCCTGGTTGAAGAAGGAAAAGTGGAATCAATTCAAATCGAGGGTGATACCCTGAAAGTAAAGAGTGAAGGAAAGACTCTCTCTGTCCCGAATCCTGACTATCCGACATTCAAGAAAGATATGATGGAAAAAGGTATATCTGTCTCTGATGAAACCACTACATTGGACGATGTGTTGAACACACTCTTTAATGTCATTTTCCTTGCCCTCTTTGTCTTTGCCATCTACAAAGCCCTCTCCTGGTACTCCTCCACCTTCCATACAGTCCACCATACAGGAGTCCACTTCTCCGATATAGCTGGAATGAATGAAGTGAAGAAAGACATGGAAAGTATCGTAAAAGAGATGAGAGACACCAAGGAAGGAAAGAAAAAGATCAAAGGAATCATCCTTGAAGGCCCTCCGGGAAATGGAAAGACTCTCTTTGCCCGTGCACTGGCAGAGGAATCAGGGGTAAACTTCATTGCCACAAAAGGTGCAGATTTCCAAGGTGCAGTAATGGGACTGGGAGCAATGAAGGTTAAGATGCTCTTTAAAAAGGCAAGAAACAAGAAGCCTTGTATCATCTTTATCGACGAGTTTGATTCCATTGGTGAAAAGAGAAACTATGCAGGAAGCGGCATAGACAAGGAAAACAATAGAATACTTACTACCCTTCTCAATGAAATGGATGGCTTCAGCGGCGGAAACGGAGTCTTGGTAGTAGCCGCAACAAACTCATTCCAATCACTGGATCCAGCCTTAATCAGACCAGGTAGATTTGATCTCAAGTACACTATTTCCAACCCAGACCACAAGACAAGAATGGAACTCTTGAAAATCTATGGAAAGGATAAGACTTTCTCATCAGAACTTACCCCGGAGATACTCTCTACAGTTTTCGACGGCCTCTCATCTGCAGCCATTGAAAGCGTACTAAGGGAAGCTGAAGAAATAAGAAAGGCCTACAACAAAGAGACCATAACCATAGAATGTATTATTGCTTCAGCTGGCAAATGCAGAGAGAAACTTAATATTAAGATAAAGAAGAACTAGAAAAGTAAAGGCCCTGAACCATTTTTGGAACAGGGTCTTTTTCATCAGCCAAGAAGCATCTTGTCATTTGCTTCGGTGCTGCCGCTGGCTTTGGAGAAGAGGGCCATCAAATCCGGCACCGTCAATTTCTTCTTATCCTCGCCCTTGATATCTACAACGATACGGCCGGCATCCATCATGATCAATCTGTTACCATGAGCGATTGCATCTCTCATGTTGTGTGTGACCATAAGAGTGGTGAGATGGTTCTCTTCGACAACTCTATCGGACATCTCCAAGACCTTTTCAGCTGTCTTAGGGTCCAAAGCTGCTGTGTGCTCGTCAAGAAGAAGAACCTTTGGCTTCTTAAGTGTTGCCATCAAAAGAGTGAGAGCCTGTCTCTGTCCACCGGAAAGAAGACCAACCTTTGTTGTAAGTCTATCTTCAAGTCCCAGTTTCAAGAGCTTTAGCTGTTCATGATAGAATTCTCTCTCTTTCTGTGTGATACCCCACTTCAAGCCGCGTCTCTGGCCACGGCGCATGGCAAGAGCCATATTCTCTTCAATCATCATATTAGGGTTGGTACCCATCATAGGATCCTGGAATACTCTTCCAAGAATACTTGCTCTCTTATAATCCGGCAAATAAGTGATATCAACACCATCAGCGATGATACTACCTTCATCTACACGAAATACACCTGCAATGGCATTGAGCATTGTAGACTTACCTGCTCCGTTACCACCGATTACTGTAATAAAATCTCCATCATTAAGTGTAAGAGAGAGATTATCCAGGGCAGTCTTGGCGTTGACTGTGCCCTTGTTGAATGTTTTGGAAATATTCTTCAGCTCAAGCATTCTTCACCACCTTTCTGCTATTTCTGTCACTAATCTTTCCTTTCCAATATGGAAGGGCAAGGAAGAGTCCGACGATTACTGCAGTGATAAGTTTCAGGTCGTTTGTGTTGAGACCGAGGAGAAGAGTAATCTGAATGACGATGTAGTAGATTACTGCACCCAAAGTTACAAAAACAAGAGTACCTGCGAAGTTGTGCTTAATCTTCTTAAAGACTACTTCACCGATGATTACGGCAGCCAAACCGATGACGATTGCACCTCTACCCATGTTTACATCCACGGCACCCTGATACTGGGCGATCAAGGCTCCGGAGAGAGCAACAAGAGCGTTGGAAAGTACGAGACCCAGGATAATATCGTTATCTGGATTGATACCCTGAGCCCTAGCCATATTCTTATTGGCACCGGTAGCTCTGATAGAGCATCCCTTTTCTGTTCCGAAGAACCAATAAAGGGCACCGATAATTACAGCCAAAACAATAAGAATAGGAATCATCGGGTTAGAGAGAGAAACCTCTCTGACATAACGCTGGCTTACTATAAGATTATATTTGTCAACGCTTACTGGCTGGTTAGACTTGCCGCCCATTATTCTCAAGTTTGTGGAATAGAGGGCAAGCTGCGTAAGAATTCCCGCCAAAATGGCAGGAATTCCACACTTTGTATGAAGAAGAGCAGTGACAAGTCCCGCAACTCCTCCGGCGACAAGGGCTGCCAATAGGGCAACCCAAGGATTGATTCCAGCGCGGATCATCATTACACATACTGCTCCGCCTGTAGCCAAAGAACCGTCGACTGTCAGGTCTGCCACATCAAGAATGCGGTAGGTGACATATACACCTAGAGCCATAATGCCCCAGACTAGACCTTGTGAAACAGCACCCGGAAGTGCATTGATAAGTGAACCCATCACTTTCCCCTGATAATTTTAGTATTTGCTTAGATAGCCTCGTATCCTTCTGGAGCCTCGATTCCAAGCTGAGCGCAGATAGATGCGTTGTACTTCTTGGTGACCTGAGGAGCATACTGGACTGGCATCTTTGAAACGTCAGCACCATCCTTAAGGATAGAAACTGCCATCTCACCTGTAGCATATCCGATATCATAGTAGCTGATTGAGAGTGTTGCAACACCACAGCCTGAACAGATACCTTCTTCACCTGCAACAACTGGAGTCTTAGCTGGGATTACGACGTTTGCAATAGCTTCTGTGTTGGAAGCTGCTGTGTTGTCTGTAGGAATGTAGATGACATCAGAAGAGTCAGCTGCTTTCTGAGCAACAGATGCGACATCGTTTGTATCTGTGAAGGAGAATCTTTCTGCCTGGATAGAGAGAGCAGCAAGATACTTCTCCATTTCTTCAACCTGATAAACAGAGTTAGCTTCGCTTGAGCAGAAGAGGATACCAACCTTCTTTGCTTCTGGGAAAAGTTCCTTGATCATAGCAGCCTGTTCTGAGAGAGGAGCAAGGTCAGATGTACCGGAAACGTTTGTTCCGACTGTTCCTGTCCAACCAGAAATCTCAAGAGCAGAAGCATAGTCAGTAATAGAAGTTCCAAGAACTGGGATTGTGCTTGTAGCACTTGCAGCTGCCTGGAGAGGAGCTGTAGCGTTTGCAAGAATCAAATCAACGTTCTTGGCAACAAAACCATTGACAATAGTAGAACAGTTAGCAGGTTCACCACTTGCGTTCTGTTCATCGATCTTAACATCATCACCGAGCCCCTTTACAAGAGCATCTTTGAAGCCCTGAGTAGCTGCATCAAGTGCAGGATGCTGAACGAGCTGACAGATACCTACTGTCCACTTTGCACCTTGACCTTCCTGTGCGCCCTGAGCAAAGACAAAACCAGAAACAAGGGCGAGAACCAATGACATGACGATAAGTTTTTTCATATTAACCCCTTCGCTGTATTCCTCAATACAGCAAAAAATACAAGAAAGAAAGTTGTCCTAAGACAACTATGACTAGCTTAACTCTCATAAAAGCCTTTAGTCAATGAGATTATTGTATAAATAATGCATAAAGATTCAAATCATGTATTTGGGAAATAAAAAGTAATATTTGTTGCGTTTTGTTGCGCTTTATCTAAAAAGAAGAGTGCTCAATTAACGAAAACCACATAAATAGTAATCTAAATTTTGATGTATACATAAAAATATTAATAATCTTTTATGTAATACTAAAAGTAATTTAACAATTTTTTGCAAAAGCCAAATATTTTATTGATTTATTACACAAACCCGTTATTATGAAAATCATGGCCCAGAAAAAAGACAAATCATTACTCTTTGATATAAACGGAGCTCTGCCTCCTCTTCGTTATTCCCTACCTATGGCAGTCCAGCATCTTTTTGCCATGATCGTAGGCTCCGTCACACCAGCTATCATCCTCTCAGCTCTTGCCGGGATGTCACAAAGTGAAAGCGTACTCTTAATCCAGTCTTCACTTGTAACCGCTGCCTTGATGACATTCATCGAGCTATTTTGGGGAGCCAAGCTTCCATTGGTCATGGGAGTCTCTTTTGCATACCTTGCATCAATGCAGGCTATTGTAATGGGATTTGGAATAGCGGAAGTATTCGGAGCCCAAATAGTGGGAGGAGCAGTTGCCGCCCTTGTGGGAGTGTTCGCCACAAAGATTCAGAAGTTCTTCCCTCCACTTATTACAGGTACCGTCGTCTTCACCATCGGTCTCTCCCTATACCCTACAGCAATCAGATATATGGCAGGAGGCGCAGGAAGCCCTGACTTCGGAAGCTGGCAGAACTGGCTTGTGGCAATAATCACACTATCGATTGTTGTTGCTTGTAACCACTTTGGAAAGGGAATAGTGAAACTGGCATCCATCCTCATCGGAATAGTAGCCGGATACATAATCTCCATTCCTTTCGGCATGGTGGATCTATCAAAGATAAGAGATTCAACTTGGTTCTCTCTTCCTTGTTTTATGCCTTTCGGTATTAAATTCGAGTTCTCGGCAGTAGCTTCTTTCTCGATTTTGTTTGCAATTAACGCCATACAGGCTATCGGTGATATCTCAGCAACAACAATGGGAGGATTGGATAGAGAACCTACTGGAAAGGAACTCAGAGGCGGAATCGTAGCTTATGGCTTATCTAATATGGCTTCTGCACTCTTTGGAGGTCTTCCTTCCGCCACATATTCACAGAACGTAGGTATCGTATCAACTACAAAGGTAGTCAACAGAAGAGTCTTTGCTTTGACCGCCATAATGCTCTTGGTTGCAGGCTTGGTCCCGAAGTTCTCAGCTCTTTTGACCACTATCCCTCAGTGTGTCCTAGGCGGAGCCACAGTCTCTGTATTTTCATCTATCGCCATGACAGGCATGAAGCTTGTATCAACAGGAGAGATGAACCATAGAAACACATCTATAGTAGGACTGGCAGCTGCCTTGGGCGTTGGAATCAGCCAGGTCACCGAAGCCTTGTCCCAGTTCCCGGAGTGGGTCACAATGGTATTTGCAAAGTCTCCTGTAGTCGTTGCAACCCTCGTCGCCATTCTCTTGAATATTATCCTTCCAAAGACTGAGAAGGAATAAACATAGGAGTAGAACAAAACACCCTGCTTTGTGGTAGGCTTCCCTACGATATATGACTCCTGACAGTTTCAATCTATCCAAAGTGCCCGCAGACAATTCTACGGGCATTTTTGTTACGTGTTTATCAATAGGTTTCTTTGGAATAAACAGAGTTATCTATTTCTCCATTTCAACCATTACTCTTTTGGAAAAGTTCTTTCATCGTTCCCAATGAAGAAAGCACTCCCGTTGCCTCATATGGCATGTAGACAACCTTATTATCCTGTCCTGTAACCATGGAGCCAAGAGTATCGATATATTTCATGGCGACAAGGTAGTTTCTGGCATCCTCCGGGTTACCAAAGGCCTCCGTGACGATTCTGATACTTTCAGCTTCAGCCTCAGCTCTCTTAATCTTTGCCTCTGCTTCACCTTCAGCCATCAACACGGCGGCGTCTTTCTTTCCCTGAGCCTTATTGACTTCACTTTCCCTGAAACCTTCAGCTTCAAGAATCTTTGATTGCTTGTCACCTTCGGCCATGAGAATTGCTGCACGCCTGTCTCTCTCAGCCCTCATCTGCTTTTCCATGGTTTCTCTGATCTCTTTAGGTGGAGTAATGTCCTTCAACTCTACTCTATTTACCTTTACGCCCCACTTATCTGTAGCTTCGTCAAGAATCTTTGTAAGCTTTGTGTTGATGGTGTCACGGGAAGAGAGAGACTCATCCAGTTCCAGCTCTCCGATAACGTTACGAAGTGTAGTCTGGGTAAGCTTCTCAATGGCATTTGGAAGATCCGCGACTTCATACACTGCACGCATTGGGTCTGTAATCTGGAAATAAAGAAGGGCATCGATTTCGATGTTTACGTTATCTTTTGTGATTACGTTCTGCTTCGGGTAATCGTAAACCTGCTCTCTGAGGTCAATCTTTGAGACTTTCTTTGTAGGAGTAATCTTATTCTCTCCCTGTATCATGGCACTTGTACGCCACAAAATCTCCCTTGGCTTCTCAATAAAAGGAAGAAGAATATTCACGCCGCTATTGAGAGTTCTGGAATACTTTCCAAGTCTCTCAATGACCATGGTCTCGCCCTGGCTTACGATCACAAAGCCTTTGACCAGTATAACGATCAAAAGAATTATCAAAAGTATCAATACAATGATTCCTGCCATCATTTCCTCCTGACAGAGAGTGTCACACCCTCCACGCCTGTTATTATCACTATAGTATCTTTTTCTATCCCGTCACTACTTTTTGCTTTCCAAACTTCTCCACCCACTTTGACTCTTCCCCCGGAGAGTGTGGTGATGGGCTCCACGACAACGCCTTCTTTTCCCACCAAAGCCGCCATACCACTCTTCTTGCTCTCAGAGTGAGGAATCTTCATCACAAGTGGCCTTACAAGAATGAAGAAAACCAAAATCATTATGCCGAACACCAAAAGCTGAACCCAGAATGGCAGCCCAAGAGCAGCAGGAATCGAAGTGATTGCCATGGAGACTCCAATTCCAACGATAAAGAATCCCGGTGTAAACACCTCCAATATGGCAAGGATAATCCCTGCTGAAAGCCAAACAAGCCAATGCATATGCGCCTCCTGGAATAATTTTAAGGCCTAGAGGTCATAGCGTCAAAGGAAGAGTGAATATATGCTTTTTATCCCCTAGTGGTTATACTACAGACATGAAAAAAGAAGAGATACTTAAAACTGCCGAGGAAGTATTAAGGGCACAAGATGCTTATTCTTTGGACTGGGGTTTGGAAACGCTTTTGAAACTGATAGAGAGGAACATGGATGAGACAGCTGAGGCTCTCGATGACGATTTCTTTCCTCCAGACACTGTCCTTCCCATTTCCCAGTGTGCAAGGGAAGCCACTGAATATACAGGAATATCTTCCCTGTCAAAGGCCCTTACGAGATGGACAGAGCGTCATAGCGCCTATGATGGTATAAGCGATATAAAAGAATACGCAGAAGAAGCAGGAAAAGAGGCGGAAAACGTTCCATTTTAAATGGGTCGGTTTCCCGACCCATCTTAATTACGAGCAAGACCTTACATCCATTACCTGGATTGCATATGGCTTGATGATATCAACCAGCTCACTCTCTGATACTCCGCTTACCTTGACGGTAATAAGCCTGTTTGTTGAGGATGTACCGTTGAGGACTGCACATGTGACAAGATCGAGGCCTCGGGATGAGATATCTCCGATGATCTTTGCCATACAGCCTTTCTGGTCTTCAACAAGGAAAGAGATGACAGTTCCAGGAATTCTGGCGCCAAATGTCTCAAGAAGCATTCTGAAGAGATCACTCTTACTTACAATTCCCACCAGCTTTCCATCTTCCAGAACAGGAAGACATGAAAGATCCTGATCAACCATCATTGTTGCGGCATCTTCTACTGTTGTGTCCTTTGTGACCGTGACAGGATTGCGACTCATGATCTTCTTTACAGTAAGCTTACTCAACAGATAGTTAGTCTCATAAGCGCTGAGAGTAGAAGCAGGAGAAGGAGCAGCCTTCAATATATCCTTTTCGGAGATGACCCCGACCAGCCTTCCATTTTTATCAAGAACAGGAAGACGATGCACATGCTCCCTTGCCATAAGGTCGGAAGCATCCTGTATAGACATGTCAGGAGAACATGTCACCGGATTCTTAGTCATTCTTCTTTCAATAATCATAGTTTAATTCCCTTAAAAAGATTTTATACCAGAGGTTTCACCTCTTCCACTAAAATCATTCACCAAGATATGCAGCTCTTACCTTCTGGTTCTTCAACAGAGCCTTAGCCTCATCATGGAGTACGATTACGCCGTTTTCCATTACATATCCATCATCACTGCTCTTGAGAGCAAGACGAGCATTCTGCTCGACGACAAAGACAGTCACCTTGTCTTCCTTGTTGATGAGCTTAATCTTACTGAATATTTCCTGGACAATAAGCGGAGCGAGACCTAATCCCGGCTCATCCAACAACAAAAGACGAGGACTACTCATCATAGCTCTTGCAACGGCAAGCATCTGCTGCTCACCACCAGAGAGGCTTCTGGACTTCTGTTTTTTTCTCTGTCCGAGAATAGGGAAGAAATCGAACATCTCCTCTTTCTTTCTCTTAACGAGGGCATCATCCTTAAGCATGAATGCACCCATATCCAAGTTTTCTTCAACAGTGAGATCAGCAAAGACACGGCGTCCTTCAGGAACCAAGGCAATACCATTCTTTACTACGTTATATGTAGGAACACCATGGTAGTGCTTATCCTTGACTTCATAGAGCATCTCTCCGTTATAAGAGATGGAACCTTCAACCAGTGGCTCCTGGCCTACAATTGCCTTCAGGAGAGTGGACTTACCTGCACCGTTGGCACCGATGAGGGCAACGATTTCACCCTCGTTGACATTCATGGATACGCCTCTGAGAGCCTTGATGTTTCCGTAGTTGACACTGATATTGTCGATTTTGAGAAGTTCTTTATCTGTCATTCTTCGTCCTCCTCATCTTCGTCCTTGCCAAGATATGCTTCGATGACAGCAGGATTTGACTGAATCTCCTGTGCTGTGCCCTGAGCAATCTTCTGGCCATAGTTAAGAACCGTAATATTGTCGCAGATATTCATGACAAGCTTCATATCGTGCTCAATCAGGACTACTGTTACGCCGATATCCCTGATTCTTCTGATAGTCTTCATCAGGTCTTCTGTTTCCTGAGGGTTCATACCAGCGGCAGGTTCATCCAAGAATAAGAGACGTGGCTCAGTTGCCAAAGCTCTTGCTATCTCCAACTCTCTCTGATAGCCGTAAGGAAGATTCTTTGCCTTCTCGTTTCTCAGATCCTGCAAGCCGAAGAATTCAAGCCACTTCATGGCATCCATGTATGTCTTCTTCTCTTCTTTCTCAACATGGAGATAACTGAGAATAGCCTGGATGGTTCTGTTTTTACTGTTTCCAGCATGGAAATGACGACCAACCATTACGTTGTCCACGACACTGAGCTCCTTGAAAAGCCTGATGTTCTGGAATGTTCTTGCAATTCCAAGTCTGCAGACTTTGTCGGCAGGAGTGCCGGTTATTTCCTTTCCTTCAAAGAAAACCTTACCACTTGTAGGAGTGTCGAGGCCTGTAATGTTGTTGAAAAGAGTAGTCTTTCCCGCGCCGTTAGGACCGATGAGACCAGTGATCATGTTCTTTTCAGCAAAGAAGTCGACTTTATTTACAGCGATGACGCCACCAAACTCTCTGGTGAGAGCCTGAGTCTCAAGCATGCTCATTTACGACCTCCTTGTTTTCACTCCAAGCTTTCTCAGCTTTCTTATTGTTTCTTTCCTTTCTTCCAAGAATACCCTGAGGTCTGTAGATCATCATGATTACAAGGATGAGACCGAAGATAATCTGCTTTGCCTGAGCAGGAATAATGTTGGAGAGTCCGATAAGCTGTGGTAGATATGAGATAAACTGGATGATAAATGCACCAAGTATAACTGCAACGAAGTTTCCCATTCCTCCCAAGACAACCGTGCAGAGAACCATGATGGAAACCATGAATACATAAGAACCAGGAGAGACAGAGAGAGTAAACTCAGCCTGCAGACATCCTGCGATTCCTGTTACGGCGGCACCAAGGGCAAATGAGACAACCTTATACTTTGTCACGTTGATTCCCATACTCTTTGCGGCAATCTCATCTTCCCTGATAGCTTCCAAGGCTCTTCCCATTCTTGATGAGGCCAAGCGTTCGAAAAGGAACCAGCAGATAAAGAGAAGAATGACTTCCATCAACAAGAAACCATACTTCTGATAAGGAGAAATCTTAATTCCAAAGATTGTGATCATAGGAATTCTCTGGATTCCCATAGGTCCGTTTGTAAGAGCATCCCAGTTATTGATAATGTTTCTTACAATCTCTGCAAAACCAAGTGTAGCGATGGCAAGGTAGTCGCCTTTGAGTCTCAATGTAGGAAGACCAATGAGGACACCCATGAGTGCAGCCAAAATGGCGGCTACAGGAAGAGTTGCCCAGAATGACCAGCCAAGTTTTGTTGTAAGGATGGCTGTAGTATAACTACCGATGGCAAAGAAACCTGCGGCACAAAGGGAAAGCATTCCTGAGTAACCTGTAATCAAATTCTGTCCAAGGCTCATGAACGCATAGATACATGTATAAATAAGAATAAGGATAAAGAAATTCAGCATTATACTTTCTCCTTCTCGACTTTTCCCAACAGTCCTTCTGGTTTGACCAAGAGAATAAGAATCAAGACTGCAAATGCAATTGCATCCTTAAATCCCTGGGGGATTCCAAGAACAGCGACACCGAATGTCTCCAACAGACCCAACAAGAATCCACCGAGCATGGCACCTGTAATATTTCCGATTCCACCTACAACGGCAGCGACGAAGGCCTTGAGACCTACCATAGTTCCCATGGTTGCATAGACCTTATAGTCCAGGGAGATAAGAATACCTCCACATGCTGCAAGGGCACTTCCGATACCGAATGTAAGAGAAATGATCATGTCTGAGTTTATTCCCATGAGCTTTGCTGTATCGCCGTCAAGGGATGTGGCTCTCATAGCCTTACCCATCTTTGTCTTGTCGACAAAGATCTTCAAGGCCACCATCATTACTATAGCTACCACAAGAATCAAAATCTGGTGAGGAGTTATGACTACTCCAACGATGCTAATTGGAGAGTTGTCGAAAGGATAGTTGAACTTTCTGGAGTGAGTTCCAAACATCCATGCAGCTCCGTTTGAAAGGATAAATGATACACCGATGGCTGAAAGAAGAGGAGCAAGTCTTGAGCCCTTTCTCAAAGGCTTATACGCTATCTTCTCAATGATCATTCCCAAAAGAGCACAACCAATCATGGAAACAACCATGGCGATGAAGAAAGATACCAGCCACCATGGGCCTAATGGGGTAGTTCCCCTGAGAGCATCAAAGGTGAATAGTCCAATGTAGGCACCTACCATCAAAATATCGCCATGAGCGAAGTTGATGAACTTCAAGATACCATAGACCATAGTATAGCCGAGAGCTATGAGGGCATATATGCCACCCAATGTCAGGCCGTTCATGAGATGCTGGAACAATAGACTGACAGATCCCATCGAGACCTCCTATGAAAATATTATTTACGATTATTTCATAAATTTAAGGGAAAAGCACCACCTGGGCGCTCTTCCCCCCGAAACAAAGGGATATACCTTATTAGTTTACCTTTACAACCTTTCCGTTTTCGATCTTGAAAGCGCCGATATACTTTGGAGTATTACCTTCGACTTCATAGATTCCCTGATAAGCAACGAGGTCGCCGTTTTCAGCAAAGTTGATAGTTCCGTTTACACCTTCGAAGTCCTTGACTGCTGCAAAACCATCTCTGAGTGCCTTTCTGTCTGTTCCAACCTTCTCGATGACAGAGAGGAGGATGTTTGTTGCATCGTAGCTGTTTGTAGCGAATGAGTCAGGTCCGATACCCCACTTAGCTGTGTAAGCATCTCTGAATTCCTTTACAAGAGATGTCTCTTCGAGCTGAGCAGAAGCTGTGTAGACAACACCGTCTGTGTACTCGCCAGCGAGCTGATAGATTTCTTCGCTCAAGAAGCCGTCGCCTGAGAGGAATTGCTTGTTGACGCCAAGCTGTGTAGCCTGCTCGAGGATCTGAGCCATTTCAGCTGTGTAGTCTGGGATGTAGATAGCTTCTGCATCTGTATCCTTGAGCTTTGTGAGCTGAGTCTTGAAATCCTTGTCGCCGACCATGAATGTCTCTACAGCAACAACTGTGCCACCATCTGCTTCGAAAGCTTCCTTCATGCCTTCGTAGAGACCCTGGCTATAGTCGTTCTTAGCATAGAGAACAGCAAGCTTTCTGTAGCCGAGAACCTGATACCAATACTTTCCAGCAACTTCGCCCTGAAGACCATCAGATGGAGTTGTGCGGAAGATATAGTCACCCTGGTTTGTAACATCCTTGTGGGATGCAGATGGAGTGATTGCGAGAACGCCGAGTTCACAAGCGATTGGGCCTACTGAGAAAGCTTCACCTGTGAGAACTGGTCCGATTACTGCACATACCTTATCTGTGTTAGCGAGCTTTTCCATAGCAGCATAAGCCTTGTTTGGATCGCCTTCACTGTCTTCAGCAATAAGCTTCACTGTTAAACCGTTGATTCCACCCTTTGCATTGCATTCGTCGATAGCCATCTGAGCTGCCTGGCGACAGAGTGTACCATAGTTAGCATAGTCTCCTGTGAGAGGTCCGATAAATCCAATCTTGATTTCGGAAGATGCTGTTTCGCTGCTTCCGTTAGCAAAGACTGCTGTCAAAGCGATGACTGCAACCAAAGCGAGAGCAAGAATTTTCTTCATATTGTTTTGGCTCCTGTTCCAAATGAAATTTTGTTTGATGGTGGTAATATACAAAAAACAGTATTTTTATTCAATTAATTTCCAAATCAAAATCGACAAAAACATGATTTATTTTTTCTTTGCCCTATAATTCGTTTTAAAGAAGGTAAATACTGAGATAAAAAAGCATTTTTTCTGTTATATGTGTTACAGAACTATATCTTTTGGGGCCATTAAATCACTTTTCACTTCTTTTTTCCAATTATTTGTGAAATTATCATGTATACTTATTTCCAAGGGGTTTATTGACTTTTTACTACAGAGGGAGGCCCTATTACATGATTGATGCGATTCTAGAACTACAGAAACCTATTATGCTCTTTTTCCAATCAATTAGAGTACCTGTAGGAGACATCACTGCCAAAGCAATTACATACTGCGGAGACGCTCCGGTCGCCATATTAGTTCTACTTATTATTTATTGGTGCGTAGACAAAAGAACAGGATTTGCATTTGGAGGAACTTTGCTTCCTGCAAACTTCACAATGAATATTCTTAAGGTCATCTTCCGTGTCCCACGCCCATGGGTCCAGTATCCAGATGAGTTGGAGTGTATCCTGCCTTCCACTGCCACTGGCTATTCCTTCCCTTCCGGACACTCCACCACTGCCGGCGCTCTTTGGGGCACAGTATATAGGTTTGCAACAAAGAAATGGCTGAAAATAGTAGCTATTATTCTTATAGTCCTTGTTCCTGTTTCACGTGTTTATCTTACCTGCCACTGGCCGATGGATGTCATCGTAGGAATCGCCCTGGGCCTCTTCTTCTCCCTGTTTTTATCAAGAAAGATGTATGCCCTGTATGATGACGAGAAGCGCTTTGGAAAGGTCTCTGTCATCATTGCCACAGCCACTGGAATCGTAGGTCTGGTAACAGCAATCCTTCTTGAAGGCGGAGCAATCGAATCTCTTCTTTGGAAAGACTTGATGGAGACTTCCATCATGTGTTCAGGCCTCTTCCTTGGAGCCTATTTAGAGAGAGATAGAATCAACTTCAAAGTCCCTTCCACAATGAAAAAGAAGATCATTGGCTTCATTCTTGGTGCAGTTGTAGGTATTGGTTTATGGCTGGCAATAAGAGCTATTCCATTGTTCCCGATGATCTTCAAGTGTATTTCCTATTTCTTCCTGGTCTTCTGGAGCAGCTTCATCTACCCGATGATTGCGGTAAAACTGAATATCTTTGAAAGAGAAATCAAATAAGCATATTCTTCCAAGCCCGAGGCAAATAAGCTTCGGGCCTTTTTTAAACCTCATCAAAACCTACACTATTTCTAAACAATAACTGGGAATTGTAATTTTATCGAATCTTTTTTACTCTATTTTATGTAATGGAATAATATAAGTCAATGTATACCTAGCAAACTTAGCAGTTACGCATGAAATCCAACCCTATACACCATGCTAAAAGAAAAGAATTGATTTATGTATTATATTATTCCATAATACAGTCATGAAGTATGAAGATCTGCCTGAATTCGCAAGACCTTACAAGAAAAAAGGGTATG
>JALFYG010000080.1 GCA_022784805.1 Spirochaetales bacterium | reverse complement strand
GCAGATGTTACAAAAGCGAGAGTAAGGATGTTTGTTCCTGCATAAACCAAAAATAGGGACGAGAAAGTGACGCCTGTTACAAAGCTATAGCCGAAGAAAAGGCCATAGGTAGCACCTACAGACAAGCGTTCCAACCTTCCTGCAAGGATAAATACAAATGCTATCTCAAGGACGCAGCATACTATTGTTACGAAAGGATTTGAATAAATAAATTTTACAATACTTGGGGATGAAGCAGTAAGGAATGCTGTAAGAGCTGTAACACCTAATCCAAGTGCCATCCATAAGTATACTTTTTTCAGAAAGACATTCTGTCTTTCCTCTACATTAGTCAACATTGTTTCGTTGTTCATTTTTAACTCCTACTGAACAATATAACAGAAAATAAGAAAGAGGGCTAACCAATATACAAAAAATACAAATCATATACACAATCTCGAGCCATATGCTTATATTATTTTTGGAGGCAAAATATGTTGGAAGTTGGAAACAAAGCACCTTCATTCACACTAATGGGTGATGATGGAAAAGAATACTCACTTGATGATTACAAAGGAAAGAAAGTCCTATTGTATTTCTATCCAAAAGACAATACCCCAGGCTGTACCAAGGAAGCCTGCTCCCTAAGGGACTGGAATAGTGAGATCATAAAGAGAGGCGTCACTATAATGGGTGTCAGCAAAGACAGTGTCCAGAGCCACAATAAGTTCAGAGAGAAGCATGGCCTGAACTTCATCCTTCTTTCAGACCCAGAAAAGACAGTGCACATGGCCTATGACACTTGGGGAGAGAAGAAGTTATATGGAAAGATTTCTCTCGGCACCATAAGAAAGACATTCCTGATCAATGAAGAGGGAAACATAGAGAAGATCTGGAATAAGGTATCTGTAGCCACACACGGTGAAGATATCGTGAAGTATTTGGATCAGAAATGACAAAGAGGCGGTTTCCCGCCTCTTTTCAGTTCTTGAATGAGTGCACAGGGGCAGGGATTCTTCCTCCCCTTTTTATAAACTCCTCGCAGGAGTATTCGTTGACCTTCATTATCGGGGCATAACCCAAAAGGCCTCCGAACTCTGCGCTATCACCCACATCTTTTCCTTCCACAGGAATGATTCTGACGGCGGTAGTCTTCTGGTTGATCATACCGATTGCCATTTCGTCAGCAATGATGCCGCTGATGGTGGATGCACTGGTCTTTCCAGGGATAGCTATCATATCCAGTCCTACAGAGCAGACACATGTCATAGCCTCAAGTTTCTCAAGTGTCAAGGAGCCACATTCAACGCCTTCTATCATTCCCCTGTCTTCGCTTACTGGAATAAATGCGCCTGATAGTCCTCCTACATAGCTGGAAGCCATGATACCGCCCTTCTTTACCTGGTCATTGAGAAGAGCAAGAGCTGCAGTGGTTCCTGGAGCACCGACCTTCTCCAGTCCCATGCATTCGAGAATCTCAGCTATTGAGTCTCCCACAGCTGGAGTCGGAGCAAGAGACAAATCTACTATGCCATAAGGAACAGAGAGTCTACGGGATGCTTCCTGTGCAACAAGCTGACCAAGTCTTGTTATCTTGAATGCTGTCTTCTTGATGGTATCGCAAAGAACTCCGAAATCCTTTCCTTTGACTCTTTCCAGAGCATACTTGATTACGCCAGGGCCGGAGACACCAACGTTTATTACGTTATCTGTCTCAGTCACTCCATGGAATGCACCAGCCATAAACGGGTTGTCATCAGGAGCGTTACAGAAGACAACAAGCTTTGCGCAGCCGATACTGTCCCTGTCTTTGGTGAGGAAGGCTGTTTCCTTTACAATCTTTCCCATGAGGGCAACAGCATCCATGTTGATTCCAGTCTTGGTGGAACCAAGATTAACAGAGGAACAGACATTCTCTGTCTCTGAAAGAGCCTTGGGAATAGATCTGATCAAAAGCTCTTCGCTCTTTGTCATACCCTTTGCAGGAAGAGCTGAGAAGCCTCCGAGAAAGTTTACCCCCACTTTCTTTGCAGCCTCGTCCAAAGTCTTTGCTATCTTCACATAGTCATCCACTGTAGAGCAGCAAGATGCTCCGATAATTGCAATAGGAGTGACAGAGATACGCTTATTGACAATTGGGATGGCATACTCTCTCTCAATATCCTTACCTACAGCCACCAAGTCCTTGGCGAGAGTGGTGATCTTCTTATAGATATTGGAGCAGACTTTATCCACATCCTCACTGATACAATCCAAAAGAGAGATACCCATTGTGATAGTCCTCACATCCAGGTTCTCTTTCTCTATCATCTTATTTGTTTCTATTACTTCATTGATATTAATCATATTCTCTGCATACTCTCGAAAATATCTTCACGCTGTAGCTTGATCATTACACCGATTTTGGTTCCCAATTCCTCCAGTTCC
>JALFYG010000064.1 GCA_022784805.1 Spirochaetales bacterium | reverse complement strand
TAAGACTTTCCCAAATCATCGGACTATAGAAACAGGCCTTTGACCTTATTTTCAGGGTGTTTCCTCCCATTTGCCGGTCGTAAAAACCTATTTAAATCCATTTCTCATTATCCAGGTGCATAGTGTCCGTCATTATGCACTGTTTTTATGACATTTTCTTATAGAGATAAAGTCACAATTGACTAAAAAGCTATTGCATTTTTAGTCCGGTTCTGATATACTGGACTATAGTAAAAGGAGATTTTGCAATGGCAGTGCCTGAGTCGGTCAGAAAGGTGAAGAGACCTGTGAACACCATAGTCGAGGACAGCGGAAGGGATACTGTCTACCGCTACTCCGTCAGGGAGAGGGGCGAGATCGTCTATGAGAGCGGAGGCAACCCCAGGCCCAAGAACGGAAGGGTCATCGGACACATCATCGACGGCGTCTTTGTTCCCAGGGCCGAGAAGACAGCGGAGAAGCCAGAAATGCTGAGCTACGGTGCAGCTGCATTTGCACACATCTTTTCCGATGACATCTATAAGGACCTCCTTTCCATATACCCCATAAGGGATGCAGCAGAATTGATGGCTGTAGCCACCCTCAAGGTCATAAAGCCCAGGATTGCATGCAACAGGTACTCCACCGAATATGAGAGGACCTTCGTAGGCTTCCATTATCCTGGCTGCGCCATGAGCAGGAACAGCATTACAGAGTTCTACAAGAGGATAGGCATGGATGGAGAAAAGAGAAGGCTATTCTATGAAAAGAGACTCTCTTCTGTATGCAGCGGCCACCACATCGCGATAGACGGAACGCTGAGGCATGACGACAGCAGCGTCAATGATTTCTCCGCCTACAGCAGGAAGGCAAGGACCAAGGGTACTAAGGATGTCTCCATACTCTATGCCTTCGACACTGAGACAGGTGAGCCACTGTGTTCCGAGGTGTTCCCGGGAAACAACATAGACGCCGTCGCAGTCTCATCATTCCTCAGCGACAACTGCATAAGTAAGGGCATAATAGTCGCAGACAAAGGCTTTCCATTGAAGAACATGCAGGATGAGCTGGAAAAGAACAGCGAACTCCACTATCTTCTTCCCCTTAAGAGGAGTTCGAAGCTTATTAAGGAGCATGATGCATTTGCGTGGGACAAGACACTGCACTGCCGTGACAAGGCCCTGCTCTGCAAAAAGACTGCCATGAACGGAGGGAAGTTCCTCTATTCCTTCCGTGACATATACAGGGCGGGAAAGGAGGACATGGGCTTCATAGAGGGCTCCATTGAAAAAGGATCCTTTGACAGTGAGAAGTATACCAAACAGAAGGAGAGCTTCGGCACGATAGTATTCATCTCCGATTTGGACCTTCCTGAAAAGGAGGTGTACGACATCTACTGTCAAAGATGGCTTTTGGAGCTGATGTTCTCACAGTACAAGGGTGACGAGGGCCTCACAACCACCAAGGTACAGGGAGACTTCAGCGTCATTGGGGAGGAGTTCGTAAACCTCATAGCAACGATACTGACCTCCAGGATGACAAAGAAGGCCGATGAGGCCGGACTATTGGACACAATGAGCTACGGTGAACTGATGGAGGACCTTTCATCGGCTTGGAGAAACATAAAGGGTGAAACAGACAGACCAAAGGACAATGACAGATACTGGGTTCATACACTCCCATCAGTGATGGATGAGCTGGTGAAGCTTGGACTTGCAACCTCTAAAAAGGAGAAGAAGAGTCCAGGGAGACCAAGAAAGGAGAAGCCTGTCTCAGACGAGCCGAAACGCAAGAGAGGAAGACCTAGAAAGAATCCTTAGTCCGATAAATTGGGAAACTGTTATTTAATCATCTATACCTTTTGGCTGATAGTTTTCTTTGCTCATACATGTAATTCTATTTCAGAGAATTCTTCCTCCCCATAGATCTGAAAGAAAATCCTTATATGGAAGAATCAATATTCCGTTATCAAGAAGTTGTGGATAATCCTCCCTGCATACAAGGATATACTTTTCCATAAGCCCCTCTTCCATAAGTGCTTTAAGACCTTTCAGATCTCTAGGGGAAACATGTTTTGTCGCTTTCACCTCAACAGCTACCTTCTCTTTAATGATGAAATCCACCTCCTGTCCACTTTGGGCATGCCAGTAGTGTAAGCCTTCTTTATCAAGGCCTGAGTAATCAAGAAAGCTACGAATCTCCATTGCAATATAGTTCTCGAAATATCTTCCGAATTCTGTAGTCCCTTCCTCTATTACTGAGAGGCCCTGGAGTTTTCTGGTGACTCCAACATCAAATAGATAGAACTTGCTTGATGCGTTTGGCTTCCTTAACTTTGTCTTTCGGTAGGGAGGAACCTCGAAACCAATGAGCGTATCTATTAGGATATTGTACCACTCGCGGACACTGACTCCGCTTATTCCGACATCACGGGCTACATTCTCATAGTTTGTAATCTCTCCGCTCTCTGTGGCAGCTATTCTTAAAAACTCCCAGAATGGAGGAAGATTTCTTATTTCACGTTCCGCTTCAATCTCCTCCTTCACATAGAGCCCTACATAATCATTAAGGAGACTATCGCAGTCATCATCACTGAATGCAGCAGGAAGAAGCCCCGTTCTAAATATCTTGTCTATTGTTATTTCATAATCTGTGATTTCAGGCCATACAAGAGGATGGAAATTGAGTTTTCCTGCTCTGCCTCCAAGCAGGTTCACCCCTTTCTTTTTCAGTTTTCTTGCACTAGAACCTGTTAGTAAAAAATGTATATCTGTCTCCTCAATAAGCATATGTACCTCATTAAGAAGATCGGGAAGTCTTTGGATTTCATCGATTACGACAATCCCATCATTTATCCCCTTGGCCCTGAGAGTGTTCCTCAGAAGTGAAGGACGCATTGAAAGGTTACGATAAAGTTCATTGTCCAGCAGTGACCATGACAATCTAGGCTCTCTAAGCTGGTTTCTGATATAGGAGGACTTCCCTGTCTGTCTAGGACCGAAAAGAAAAAGCGACTTCTTCTCAAGTTTTTTATCTATTTCAGCTACTCTGTATATGTAATCATCCATACTTTACTCCTACTTCAAAGTATAATAGAAAATCAGAAAAATCAAAGTATAACTTTGAATTTTTTAAGAAATTTCAAAGTGTCGGTTTGAGATTTCAGAAAACAGATCAACAAGCGGACGTTTATAAGAAAGACATTTGCTATTAAGAGAACATGAATACGTACTTGGAGAATGGAATCTTCATTTTCCAGCGCTACAACTAAAAACTTTAATGCTATAGAGAATACTCATTGCATAGTTAAAGCCTTGTCTTACTCCCCAGCAGAACCAGGAGTTTTCTTGTTTCAAAAAATCACCCCCCAAAAAGGAGGATGAAGTGTGATTCCCTTACTTATTCAAATTATATTCTTCTCTCTGTCTCGCCATCAAAGAGATATACGCTCTCGTAAGGAATAGAGAATTCGATGTTGCTGTCCATCTCTGGAGTATCATGAGGGTTAACCTTCAAGATTGACTTCTCACCCTGGATATCAACATAAACGTTAGTATTGTCACCAAGAAGCTCTGTCAACTCTACGCTTGCCTTGATAGAGACGCCTTCGCCCTTTCCAAGAACAATTGCCTCTGGTCTGAAACCGAAGACGATTTCCTTTCCTTCATAGAGGGAAGCCTTGTCACCAAGCTTAACTGCGATATCGAGAACATTGTCACCAACCTTGACCTTGCCCTTCTTCACGACTGTTCTGACAAAGTTCATTGGAGGTTCTCCGATAAATCCAGCTACGAAGACGTTTACTGGATTGAAGTACAACTCATAAGGAGTACCTACCTGCTGGATATATCCTTCTTTCATGACGACGATTCTATCAGCCATTGTCATAGCTTCTGTCTGGTCGTGGGTGACGTAGATTGTTGTTGATCCAGTCTTGTGGTGGATATCTGTAATTTCGCTACGCATTGTAACACGCTGCTTGGCATCCAAGTTAGAGAGTGGTTCGTCCATCAAGAAGATACCGACCTTTCTGATGATGGCTCTTCCTACAGCGACTCTCTGTCTCTGTCCACCAGAGAGAGCCTTTGGAAGTCTATCAAGATAGTCTGTAAGACCTAGGACAGCGGCAACGTTTTTAACTTTCTTTTCGATGATGTCCTCATCGATTCCCTGAAGAGTAAGTCCGAAAGCCAAATTATCATAGACTGTCATCTGAGGATAAAGAGCATAGCTCTGGAATACCATTGCAATTCCACGATCCCTTGGACCTTTTTCATTGGCTCTTACGCCATCGATAAGGAAATCCCCCTTACTGATATCCTCGAGACCTGCAATCATTCTCAGAGTAGTGGACTTTCCACATCCGGAAGGACCGACAAACACAATAAACTCACCTTTTTCAATCTCCAGATTGAAATCATGCACTGCATGGAATCCATTAGGGTAAATCTTGTTTATGTCCTTAAGAGACAGGTATGCCATTTTCAGACTCCTCCTTCTACTTTTTTCTTTGCATCGGCGATTATTCTCATTGCCATCTGCTTCATCCACAGGAAAAGCATCTCAAAGGCCATATAGAAAATGCCGAAGAAGATCGGTTCGACTCCGAACACGACTCTATCACTACGCCCAGAGGTACCAACAAAATTAATACCCTGGTATGTCAAATAAACACATCCGGTCACTAACAATGCATAAAGCACGTTAAGAATCAGACTCTTATAACACTTCTTTGGGAACATCATCCACTTATCATTGGATCCTTCGGGATTTGCAAGAAAACGATAGAGATTATTCTCCAGTATGTCTTTTACAAACCCCATACCTACACCGGTAACTACGAAAAGATCCAAATTAGATGGGATATGCATTCCCAGTCCCCAAATGAAGAAGTAGCACACTACACCACTGAACCAGAACTTAATGAAGACAGCCTTGAATGTAGGCGAAATCTTTAACTTGGACTTCGACTTGTACTTCTTCAGTTCCTCTTCAGAGTAGGTAGGGGTGTTTTCCTTATTTGCATTTACAAGGTCATCCACAGCTTCAGTCTTGATTCTGTAGATGTCATCACCCTTTACTTTCTCCTTCTTCATTATCCTATCTTACTCCTCTTCGGAAATATCCAAAGCTTCCATCTGATCATATCCATCGACATCAACAGCTGTATTGATCTTGCCCAAAAGCTTCTTGAAGACAGGACTCAAAGCTGTAAGTACTGTGGATACAGCGAGAAGTATCATGTGTGTATAGAGAACAGACGCAGCCTTTGAAATAAAAGCTGTACCAGTATTTACAACAATTGGGTTTGTTTCTCTGAACACTGCTTCGAAGATGAGACTTCTGTATCTGAAATCACAGAAGAAAATTGCTGCAATCATGACGAAAAAGAGGATAAGCATTGGCTTATTTACTTTTTTTCTATGAGGGAAAGCGTTGGAATATGTTACAAGGCTAAGAATAGAGAATAGCATTGTTGCAAAACCACATAGTCCCATTCCTGAGCCCTGAATCTTTGCTGTTGTATTGGAGATATAGGTCAGATTCAGTGCATAGTAAAGGAATGTAATGACAAAGGCCACTAGACCAATTCTCTGAGGTTTGCGCTTGATAGCGACCACCTTCTTTCTAAACCACTCTTTTAATCCTTTATTCTGGGCCATATCACTTACCCTCCCTGATTGCATTTGTGGTTTCTTTATCGAAGAAGTGCATTCTGTCGAAAGATACCTTGATCTCGTCACCCATCTTGTAGTCACACCAGCCCTTAAGCTTACCTGTGAGCTTCATTCCCTTCTTTCCATCAACCATGATATTGCCGTGGACAAGTGTGTTCATACCAAGGTTTTCATTGGAGAATATTTTGATAGGAACATCATTACCGATGACGACATTTTCAGGTCTGACACCAAGTACAATCACCTTTCCATCATAAGAAGAAAGAAGAGCCTTCTCCTTATCTGAAAGTGGGATCCTAAAGCCATCACCCTCAAGAGAACCGCCCTTGACAGTAACATCAAGGAAGTTCATTGGAGGAAGTCCGATGAATCCTGCAACAAAGAGGTTTGCAGGTGTATCGTAAAGCTCGAGAGGTGTACCAATCTGCTGAACGTGCCCCATAGACATACAGACGATTCTGTCTGCAAGTGTCAAAGCTTCTGTCTGGTCATGAGTGACATAAAGCATAGTTGCCTTAAGTCTCTTATGAAGAAGAAGAATCTCTCTACGTGTAGATCCTCTGAGCTTAGCATCCAAGTTAGAAAGAGGTTCGTCGAAAAGGAAGACCTTTGGTGTTCTTACAATAGCTCTTCCCATTGCGACTCTCTGTCTCTGTCCACCAGAAAGCTGCGACGGCTTTTTGTTAAGCTGAGTTGTTAGATTAAGTATCTCTGCTGCAGCCAAAACTTTTCTATGTATTACATTTGGATCTTCTTTTCTAAGAGTGAGGGAGAAAGCCATATTCTCATAGACTGTCATATGCCCATAGAGAGCATAGTTCTGGAAAACCATTGCCATGTCCCTATCTTTTGCAGGAGTCTGAGTAATATCCTTACCATCAAGAAGAAGCTTTCCGTTAGAGATATCCTCCAAGCCAGCAACCATTCTAAGAGTTGTGGACTTACCACAACCAGATGGTCCTACAAGAACAATTAACTCCCCGTCCTTTACATCCAAGTTGAAATCAAAGACTGCCTGGACATTGTTATCATATATCTTATCAATATGTTGTAAGCTGAGTGTAGCCATTAGTCCCTCCTGACCTCTTCACCAAGTGTTGCAAGATATGCATTGAGTGTTCGGCTTCTGACAATTCCAACGCCTGCAGCAAGTAGACAACATACTCCACTGACACAAAGATAGATGACACACTTTGCAAACTGACCGGAGCCCATAACAACCTGTTCCACCTTGGCTACAGTTACTACAGCCCTTGAAGCACGAAGAGGAATAATAAATATTCGGACAAACTGCATAACACCAAGGAAAATCAAGACATAGCAGAACTTTTCACTATAAGCCTTGACTCCTTCTGAAGAGAGGAATGCAGCAAGCATGAATACAAGATTATAAACGATGGAGGCACCAATCATTATTGTGTAGTAATAGGTGCTTACATCAGACTTATAAATGCAAACGAAGTAGAACACGTCAAACAAAATGGCCAACAGGCATAGATTTGATGAGAACTTGTTCTTGATATAACGCATTCTATCTACGCTGACAGCTTTATCTTGATCTTTCATGATCTGCCTCCTTGGATAAGAGCTTTCTCACCTTTCATCAGCTTCACTTTCCAAACTGTATTGAAAACCAAGAGACCTGCTTCAATTACTCCGAAACCGAATACAAGGTAATGAATATCAAACCAGAATGTAGATTCTGTATATTTCTGCTTGAAAAGAGTAGCGTGGCGCATCAAAGCTTCGAAATCAACGTTAAGCCACTGAGCTCTGTAATACTGAATCTGGAAGTGTGACCAGATTGCAACAGCAAGCATTGATATGACAAATATCGCAATAACTACATAGTTACCAATGTAGTATCTTCTACGATTACTTGTCTGAGTAATAAAGAGAAGGCATGCAGCCAAAATCAACCATACCCCTGTAACCAGGAATGTTCTGTTAAAACCCTGCATGTTGTAATAGACTATCGATCCCGGCACCGTCGTATAAGTAAGATCCGACGGATCTAGCATCGTGGAATAAAGGCAATCGTAAAGGTCCGTCATTATTCCAAGAGAATAGATGAAGACGATTAGACCGGCAGCCAGTGCAAGATAGCAGACTAGTTTCTGAAAAGACATCTGCTTTTTGTACATAACCCCCTCCTGTATGTTTTTTAGGATATCCGTTCCAGGGGGAAGCCCCCCTGGACGGTTAAGATTCGAGATATACCAAGATTACTTGGAAATCGTATTGTAGTACTTAAGATCGCGGTCCCATGCTCCCTGCTTGATGAAGAGGTACTGAGAACCACCCCAGCTTTCAGCAACTGTCTTAACAGTTGATTCTGCATCTGAGCAACCTTCAAGAGTGTAACCCTTTGCAATCTGATCGCAAAGAATGTTGACCTTACCCTTCTGCTGGTTGAACTGAGCCTGAAGTTCTGTGTATGTGTTGACTGTATCTGTCTCAACCTTTGTTGTTGGGAGAGTTGTTGGGATAGATGTATACCACATATTGCTGCATACAGCCAATTCAGGATGCTTGATTGCTCCAAGGCCGATAGCAACAGAAATCTTTCCTGCACCTTCCTTACCAACAGCATGTGTGCACTGATACTCGAATGCCTGGCTCTTTGCAAATGAAAGAGTTGATCCAAGATACATTCTTGCAAAGTTAGTGTAGTTACCAGATGTAAGCTTCCACAAGAGTTCTTCTGTAACATCAGCAATCTCTGGCATCTCTTTACCGTTGAAGTTGAATGTTACATAGCTGCCATCAGCATTTGTCTTGATAAATACATCAGGACCATAGCTCATGAGGATCTGACCCTTTTCGCTATATGCATAGTCGATAAGAGCGAGAGCAGCATAAAGCTTATTTGTATCGTCACCGATACCAGCCTTTGAAAGTGCCCAACCATCTGTCTTTACGCTTCTCCAGGATTCTGTGAATCTCATGTAGACGCCATTTGGATCTGTTCCATCGAACCAGCGTGCAACTGGAACCATAACTGCCATATACCTCTCACCTTCCTGAAGCTTTGTAGCGTTCATGATGGTCTGAGTCTGGTTGTAGTCATAGCTCATGAATCCAAGATCGTTCTCAAGCATTTTTGCAGATGTCTCTGCAGAAGAATCGACGAATGACTTGGAGATAAGTCCTTCCTTAGCCATTGCATTCATTCTTTCCATTGCTTCATATGTAGCAACTTCCTGTCTTGCATCATGGAGCTTTCCATCTGCACCGAAGTAGAGGTAATCCTGTCTTGATTCAAGACCGCGTACGCCAAAGAGAGTACCAGCAAATCTGAAAAGGTCGACTCTTCTCTGGTTGTTAGCATCTTCTCTTGAGAAGAGACCCTGTACAGTGTCTGTTCCGTTGAGAGTATAAGCGTTGGCAACTACACAGCGAAGGAGAGCAACGAGCTCATCAGCGTCCCAAGCAGCGTTCTGACCAGCAAAGAGGTCAGATCTCTTTGTTCCGTAATATCCATTGTAAGCTGCATCAATGTAGTCTCTGAGCATGTTGACAGCTTCAACGCCAGATACTTCACCCTTGCTGAGTGCACTGTTCATTACTGCTACGATGTTGCCAGCCTTGTCATAATCCTTTGTGAGATCAAATGTGCCTGTTCCTTCAGCGTTGACAGTTTCAACTGTAACCTTTCCGCTTGTAGGCATATATGGCTCGTAGACAGCTGCATTAAGCTTTCCGCTCTTTTCTGCTGTAAATGCGCCTTCACCATCAAGAAGCTTAGATAGCCAGTCGACTCTCATGAGAGGCATTCTTTCGATATCGTTTACACCATCGAAATATGGGGAGAAATAGATAGCACCAGTTGATGTGTTACCTGTGATGGAGAGACGAACGATTGGGTTAGCTTCGAGGTAAGCCTTGAAGTTTGGCATCATATCCATATAAGGAGCGATGTCGATGAAGCTTCCCTTCTCACCATAGTCAACCAAAGAAGTTGCGTTACCAGAAACGACATCTACTTCATTGAGCTTTTCAACCCAATACTTGAGTTCGTTTGTAGCGCTGTTTCCCTGATATTTGTCCTCAATCTTTATGTTAAGGATGTTCTGGACTTCAACCCAGGTTGGCTTGAGGTCGCCAGCATGATACATAACACCTGCAAGTTCGATTCCAGAACCAGCTGTATCAGCATCAAAAGAAAGACCTGTCTTCTTGCTGTTGTATCCTGTAGCCATTCTCAATACTGTTCCATCAGCATAAGAAAGAGTCTTTGTCTCTTCAACCTTCTCCTCTACTGGAGCTGGAGTTGCAACAGGAGTCTCCTGTACAGCAATTTCCTTTTCTCCATTTGCCATAAGAGAACAGATGGCAACAAGAGCCAGAAGGAGTGTTAGAAATGATTTTTTCATAGTTTCCTCCGTTGAAATTAAAAACTATAACCAATAAATTTTATTCTTTGACTCCACCCACGTTTACACCCTTTGCGAAGTACTTCTGAATAAAGGGGTAAATAACGAGGATAGGAACAATTGAACACACAATCAAAGCGTAGATGACAGAGTCGGAAGCAAATGCTTCGTTCCATCCGCTCATGACTTCTGGGTCTGTGTACTCTTCAAGCATAAGTCTGATGTAAACCATGAGAGGATGCTCGTTGGAGTTACTGATCATCTGACGTGCCCAGAAGTAACCGTTCCATCTTGAGATTCCGAAGAAGAGAGCTACTGTTGCGATAGTAGACTTACTCATTGGAATATAAACCTTTGAAAGAACCTGGAATTCTGTTGCACCGTCAACGATTGCTGCTTCTTCAATCTCTGAAGGAACGCCTTCAAAAGCGTTTCTCAAGAGGATGACGTTCATGGCAGCCATACCCATTGCGATGATTACGAGCCACTTATCATCCATGATACCTACTTTGTTGAATACAGCCTTTGTATTCAAATAGTTGAGGTACTGAGGGACGATACCTGCGCTGAACCACATTGTGAATACTAGGAAGAAGTTGAATGTCTTCCTGAACAAAAGTCTCTTCTTAGAGAGAGCATAAGCACCCAAAATAGAGTATCCCAATGCCCAAATAGTACCAAAAAGAGTGATATACAGCGTATTGGAATAAGCGTTCCAGAACATGTTGTTTCTGAACATCTTTCCAAATGCTTCAAACTGGATGTCCTTAGGGAAGAGTACGACTTCCGAATACTCTACTGCCTTCCTTCCGCTTATAGATGAAGAAATGGCGTAGAGGAAGGGGTAGAGACAGCAGATGGCGAACATCGTAAGAAGTGTATAACTGATTATTTTGAATATAAGTTCGGATGTTTCAAGTTTTCTTTTCATGATCTACCCCCCATCAATACAACGATACATCGGATGCCTTTCTGGCAATTGTATTTGCGCCTATGACAAGGAGCATACCAATGATGTTGTTCATCATTTCTGCAGCCGTTGCAAGACCCTTGGCTGCACCTTCAAGTCCATATCTCTGGGCAAATGTAGATACAACATCAGCTGTTACGTATGTATTCGGGTTATAAAGAAGGAGAACCTTTTCATATCCTATGGATAGAAGGGAACCGATTCTTGTAATGAGCATGATTACGATTGTAGAAAGAATACATGGAAGAACGACGTATCTCATCTGAGCCATCTTTCCTGCTCCGTCGATCTGAGCAGCTTCATAGCTGGTCGGTGAGATGGCGATGATGGCTGCAAAGTATACAATTGAGCCATATCCAGCCTCTTCCCAAATACCACTGAGCTGATAAATGCCCCTGAAGAAGCTTGGATTGTTCAACAATCCTGCATCAGCCATTTCTTTTGTTATGAATCCCAATTTAACCAAGAGCTGGGAAATGACACCACAGTTAGATGTGATGGCACCCTGCTTTACAAGCATGGTTACGAGAGATGTCATGACAACAGTGGACATAAACTTTGGAAGATATGTCAAAACCTGGTAGACGCTTCTTGCAACATTGGACTTAATCTCATTGAAGAAGAGTGCAAGGATGATTGGCACAGGGAATCCAAAGCAGAGACCATAGAAAGACAAAAGGAATGTGTTTCTTAAAGCTCTCCAGAATTCTGCAGAAAGTGAGTCTCCTCCTACAAGCAATCTCTTAAAATAAGAGAAACCAGAGAAAAGCTGCTGAGATACTGGAAGTACCTCATCGGAAACTTTGAAACATCCCAGAAGTTCATACATTGGGAAGTATCTCCAGAAGAGAAACACCAACAACAATGGGAGAAGCATCACATAAAGACGCCAGTCTTTGATGATAGTTCTTCCTACATGGAGCCAATAATGTTTCTCAACGTCGTCCCTAACCCTCTGTTCCGGGTCTTCTCTGTAGGTACCTGTCGATTCATCATAGATGAGATAATCAGAAGCCTTAGCCTTCATCTTTCCCTCCCTTTTCCTTTTCCTCTTCAGACTTGAGTCGCACGAGATACGAAACCTGATCCTCGAACACACCATCAAGTCTTCTGGCTATCCAAACAATAACAAGTGCAAATACCCAAGATAGAATATCGGTAGTCAAAAAATCGACTATGGCTCCGAAACCCTTTCCGAGTATCACAGACACTACACCTCGGCCAACGGCCATAAGAAGAAATACGACGGTAGCGTATAAAAGAGAAAAGAAAACAACTCCACGTATCTTTTCTTTTCCCATCTTCTTAACCATCAAAAGAGATGCAGCAGAGAAGAGGTTACCAAGGATGTAAACTACATATTGGATAGTATCAGCCTTTGATGCGAAGCAAATGGCCACACCTCCCAATGCGCTGTAGAATACTCCGTAGATACCCCACCTCATGTAGACGATTGCTGTCAATGCTGGAACCAAGGATAGCGTCCACGGCTGGGATCTAAACCATACTGTTCCGGCTTTAACTACAATTGTCTCGAAAACAAAAAGCAGTACGGTCCAAATCAACAAATCCATCGATTGGTATCGTTTTAATCCTGAATCTGCACCCATACTGTCAGTCGTCTTCCCCTTTTGGTTTGATAATTCTATCATCCGTTTTCACTCTTTGGTCAAAATACTTCAAATTTTTCGCAATTTCAAACATTTTTTGACACTTCAAGTCTGAGGTGACAGAAAGATCCCCCCTTATCATCTATTCTTTATGAAAATCTTAAAGATAATACAGATATCCTTTTTGTAAAAAACGGATTTTTACCCAACAAAGACCCTTTTCGCCCCTCTTTACTCAAAAGGAAAAATCATTCACAATGAATCCTGCAGCAGATACCAGGCAATGCATGCCTCCCAACCCCGCCAGGACAGGAATGTAGCAACGGTCAGAGGATTATGTATGTGACCAGGATTATTTGCTGCTCTTTTTTTGCTTCTCCAAAGAAGCCTTCATCGCCTCATAATCCTCACTATTGGTTTCTTTCTCAGAATACCTGGCGTCTTCATAGATAGACGAAAACTTATAGGAAGAGAAGGAAAGAACTTCTTCATGAATCTCTTTCGTGGTCAATGCAGAAAGATTTTCTCCCTTTCCCATCTTCTCTACAGACTTCTTATATAATCGTCTGACCTTTTCTTCAGGGGAGAGGAATAACTTTATCTTTCTTTTCTTCTCTTTATCCCTTTCCATTATGACTTCAACGGTGAAATCTTCTGTGAACTGGTCCCTATGATTCTGCTTTCTTCCGTCAATATCCCTTATTCTTTTGATTACCACAAAGAGTTCCAAAAAGAGAAAACCTAGTACTGCGGCAATAAACATCCACATGAGGATATTGCCTATGAGAGTAAGGTCAAAAGCTTTGCTTTCCTTGCTCACACCCTTATCTCTTGATATCGGTTGATAGAAGTCATCCTCCTCTTCTGTTTCTCCCTCTTCCCCCCATTCATAGACGACACTTGTCTCTTCTCTTTCTCCATCCAGGTTCTCCAGTACAAAGGGAAGAAAAAGAGAAAGAAGGGTGAAAATGATTACAAAGAGGATGATCTCACGCCTATTTTGCTTGAGAATGGAGTCCACTTCCACGTCTCCCTTCTCTTCCCTTATCTTTTTCAAACACCCATTTATGTTAATGGTCAGCACCCAGATGACAAAGAAGATATAGATGATCACCACTTCCAGGGACATTAATGATATAGATCCGCTTATTACCCCTATTCCATAGGACACCAAAAACACCAAGCCATGCCATATATAAGGTCTGGTCATTAAGAGTTTTCCTCCGGGACGGGGAGCAAAGAGGGCTGGAAGCATAAAGACAAAGAGAGAAATGGCCCAACCTGTTTTGGCAACATTCCCCTGAGGTAAGACAATGGAAAGAAGGGTCAACAATAGAAGAATTACCTTCCATCCCTTCTTTTTTCCCTTTCTCTCTGCTGCAACCATCAAAGGAATAAGAGGGATAAGGACACCAAATATGTTCCAGATATGAAGGGCTCCTTCATACTCCGGAAAGTTCAACACCACTATTGAGTTCAAAGAAAGAACTATAAGAGAAGCGTTGATATATCCCATTATAGAGAGGGAAAGATTGTATCTTTTAATCTCCTTATTCATCCCCTTCCTCCAATAGAAACACGCGCTCCCTCTCTTTTCCATGGAGCATAAAGACTGCTCCTTCCTCTGATGAACGGGAGAAGAAGTCATCTATCTCAGACTCTTCAAGGGAGACAGAGAAAAATACAGGGACACACTTCAAGTCCCTTTTTAAAGTATTCTCCAAAAGAGAAGAAAACGAGTTATTGTCAGAGGAAGTGACCTTTATAGTCGAAAGGGCCCTGTCCACAGAGTCTATATGCCCGCTTCCGCTTCCTTCCCCGACTTTTACAAAAGTTCCGTCTAAGTAATCACGCCCATTGGTCACCAAAGAAAGAGATACCCCTCTTTCAAGAATCAGAGCACAGAAAGAAGAGACATACTCTATCAGAGCCTCCCTCTCTTCCTCTTCCCCTCTTGAAAGATCCACCATAACCATAACGCTTTCGTCTGTAGTCCATTCGTATTGGTTTACCTTCAGGCTACCGGTCTTTGCACTTGCCTTCCAGTTGACCACTCTCATACTGTCTGTGGGGAAGTATGGCCTGATGGCTTTTATTTCAAAGGGATCTTCCTGATTCATCTTGGAGCTTAAAACAGTCCCAAGAAATCCCTTGTATGCATAGGAAGAAGAAAAGGCTCTCTTCCTTCCAGGAAGGACACAGAGAGTCGAATTCGAATAGAGTGGATAAGAATACTCCTCAGAAGAAAAAAGGTCTGAAGATGTCACTTTACCATTATTTATTGTATATATTCCTCTTTTTAAACCATTGATAGCCTTCTTTCTTTTGACAGTACTAAAAGAAGGAAGAGAGAAAGATGAGGATACGACAAAGACTCTTTCATTCTCTTTATATTGGGTACAGAGTCTCTCCATCCCCCATTCTACGCTTAAAAAAGACAAAGGAATTCTCTTGCGGTTATCACTTCTTTCCTTCACCACAACACTATCACCGCTTCTGACAGTGTTCTCAGAAAAGGTCACTAAAACATCCAGACCTTTTCTCCAGTATCTCCTGAAGAAAGCTCTTTCAAGAATAAATAGAATAAGAAGTGTTAAAGGAAGAAGGAAAAACTTCACTGTCTTTTCCCCCACTCCTCTGTGGGGACAGGAAGAGAAGAGAGAATGGACATTATCTCTTTTCGTCCTCGCTTAATATCTTTTCCCATTCTATGGGAGAGAATATATGGCGCAACGCTCTTTACATGGGAAGGAGTCACATAATCAGAGCCCTCAAGCATCGCCCAAGCTCTGCTTCCTCTCATCAAAGCCAGTGTTCCTCTAGGACTGATCCCCATTCCGTCTCTTTCTCTTGTAGCTTCTGCAATGGATGCCATGTAATCCAAGACTACTGGATGAATATAGACTTCTTCCGCCTCTTTCTTCATCTGGTCCAAGTCCTCTTTTGTGCAGACGCTTTCCAATGTATCGAGAGGATCTGTTGTGGAAAACCTGGAAAGAATGTTGATTTCCTCTTCCTTTGTCGGATACCCCATCTCAAGAACCATGAAGAATCTGTCAGTCTGAGCCTCTGGAAGAGGATAGGTTCCTGCTGTCTCTATTGGGTTTTCTGTGGCGATGACAAAGAAAGGATCGGAGAGTTTTCTTGTCTCTCCATCAATTGTGACTTGATGCTCCTCCATACACTCCAGGAGACTGGACTGAGTCCTTGGGGTGGCTCTGTTGATTTCATCAGCAAGAAGGATGGATGTAAAGACAGGACCCTTTCTGAAAATAAACTCCCCTTCTTTTTGAGAGAAATAGTTTAAGCCCAAGATATCTGAAGGAAGAAGATCCGGAGTAAACTGGATTCTTCCATAGTCCAAATCCATACTCTTGGCCAAGCTTTTTGCAAGCTTTGTCTTACCTGTTCCAGGCATATCCAATAAGAGTACATGACCATTTGAAATCAAGGAGGTGATCAAGAGGGAGATGGTCTCATCTTTTCCCACTATTACTCTTTTGATATTATCCTTGATTCTTTCTGCTATTTCTCTACCTTTGTCCATGAAAATAGGATAAGGTAAGAAGGTGCTTTTGTTAAGAGGAAGGAGCTTGTGAGCATTAACGCAAGGTGTCCCAAGTGTGGTAGCTATAGAGTACAATTATCAGATGAACGAAGTAAGCATGGATGCTTCTGGTTCCTTATTTGTGATATCATTTACAGAAAAACAGCCGTAAAGCTTCCACCTTTCAAGGTGGAGGATGCAAGGCTGAAAAATGAATGCCTCAATTGTTATAAATCGTTATAAATGCTATAATAAATCATGGACAGACAGGTAAAGAATGAAGCCATAAAGACAACTCTGAAACAGACCAGAGATAGAAGA
>JALFYG010000300.1 GCA_022784805.1 Spirochaetales bacterium | reverse complement strand
AGAGAGAAAGAAGCTCCACGCCTCCCAGTCCGTCCATTGAACCTTTCATCAAAAGAATGGGGGATGCAATTATGCATGCGATAAATGCGATAAAGTGAGTAAGGGCACTGATGGGATCTTTAGCCTTGAATGATGGAATTTCTTTTGCCTGTGGCAACATAATATTGACTGTCATCTCCTTTTCTCCTTGCAGATAACTTAATTTACTGATATAACAAACTTATAATCGGGTTTTCAAAAACCTTACATATAGTTCTAGAAGTATTAGTAATACTTGTCAAGAGTTTTTTAAAAACCGATATGAAGATTTTGGAGAAATATATGATTCTTAAAATAGATGAACACTCTTTGGTCGCCCTCTCGTCCTATTCTCTCCCTTCTTTTAAGGAGATTCCTGATGTGGGACTCTACCTTAACCAGTGTGCCACATATATAAATAGACTCTTTGAGGATATAGACGGCATCTCAATCACAGAGAGTATGATCAGTAACTACGTAAAGAAGAAGTTGATTCCAAATCCAGTGAAGAAGCAGTACTCAAGAGAGAGTATCGCATATTTGATATTCATTGCTGTGGCAAAGAATGTGGTGAGCCTAGATGATATCCAGATTCTTCTCTCCCTTCAGAAGAAAAACTTCAGGGTGGAGGAGTCTTATGAATACTTTAGGTCTGAGTTCTCTTCCGTATTGAAATATGTATTTTCATTGGGAGAGATTCCTTCTCCTATTGATGAAAAGGGTAGTATGGAGAAAGAGCTTTTGAGAAATATCCTTGTGACAGTCTCCCATAAGATATATATAGATCTGGCCTTCGCTCTCCTTAGAAAAGGAGATAAGGCATGATGGACGATAAGACTCACTTTATTGGAGTGCTGCCACCCTCTGGTATCGAAAGGGTGGTGTCTTCCGACAGAAAGTGGACTGAGAGATATGGGTGCAGAAGCGGTCACTCCACACCAGTTCATGTGACCCTCGTTCCTCCATTCTCTTCTACAAAATCCACCGATGAGATAAAAGATATCCTTAAGGGGATTCTCCCTCTTCTCTCTCCTTTCTCATCTTCTGTGGATGGATATGGAAGCTTTGGTAATAGAACCATCTACCTTCGTGTTCTGCCATCAAAGGAGTGGGATAATCTCTCAAAGACTCTTACAAAGGGCCTCAAGGCCATGGGAGAGAGGGTGAAGGTAGATAACAAACCCCTCACTCCTCACCTTACAGTTGCAAACAGGGACATCCCTCCAGAGCACTTCTCTTTTATTCTGCAGCAGCTTTCTTCCCATAGTATTACCGCGCCATTTCTTGTGGAGAGAGTTGCACTCTTTCACAGGGAAGGAAGGCTATGGCGGGTGATAGAAGATGATATACTTGATATAGGGAGATGATCAGTTGTTATCAATGATGGATTTATAAGCAGAGTATGCGGAAGCAAAGGCGAAGGTAAGGTTATAACCACCACACTCTCCATCAACATCCAAGGCTTCTCCGATAATATAGAGGTTAGGTACCAGCTTTGACATAAAGGTTGTAGAGTCCACTTCCTTTGTATCCACGCCTCCCCGGGTGACCATGCCCGCAGACATCATTCCTTTTGTGGTTACTATCGGTGACCATGAATATATTCTATCTCTATACTCTTCAGCGTCTTTCTTTGATAGATCCCCTATTTTCTTCTCTCCCCAGCTGAGCCTAGTTTCCAATAGCCTCAATGGAAGAGCTGTTGCTTCATGGAGGGCTTTGATGGCTTTCTGGTTTCCTTTTAAGTGAAATAGTTCCTGGGGAGGGAAGGATGAAAGAGATATATCAAGCCTCTCTTCATTCTCTATTTCTCTTGAAAGGTTAAAGATTTCAGGCCCTGATATTCCGTTACGGGTAAAGAGAAGGGAGCCTTCTTTCTTAATTTTCCTGTACTTGATGGTGACGCCATCGATGGTAAGGCCCTCTAATCCCTCAATGTCATCCTTCACTTTGAGGCTAGTAAGAGCTGGGCGAAGGGGAATGATTTTGTGGCCAAGGGAGGAAAGGAGAGAGAAGGCTTTTCCGTCTGAACCAGTTGCTGGATAAGAAGCGCCACCTGTTGCCATTACAAGTTTATCTGCTTCAATCTCTTCTTTATTTGTAACAATATGGAATGTGTTGTCTCTTTTGCTGATGGAAATGACATTTGAGTTATATTGGATGTCTCCTTTAGTAAGAGCCTCAACTACATCATGGCTGTTGTCTGTTACAGGAAAGACTTTTCCATCTTCCCTTACATATGTTTCCAGGGAAAGGGAAGAAAAATAATCTCTGATTTTATCTGGACCGAAAGTATAGATGGCGGGAGAGACAAAACGCTTTTTGTCATAATAGTGATTGACTATCTCCCTCTCGCTTCCCTCGTGGGTGAGATTACATTTGCCGCCTCCTGTGAGAAGGAGTTTTTTTCCAACTTCATTATTCTTTTCCAATAGTATGGCCGAAGGGAGGAGGGAAGAAAGAAATAAGCCTGATGCTCCTCCGCCTATGATGACTGTTTTTCTTTTCATCATATCAGGAGTGTTCTCTTCATAAGCCAAGGGAGAGCTTTCTCAAAGTCTATATAGAGATTTGTATAGTTCTCTTCTTCCATGGTTTTCTTTATTGATTTCAATACAAACTCTCCTGAGAGAGATACAGCTCTCTCAAACTCAATATTCTTCATCAGCATGGCCACTAAGGATGAAGCAAATACGTCGCCGGCACCACAGAAGGACTCGTTTATCTTCTTATGAAAGTGCCATGTGATTCTGTCACTTATGGCGTCATATGTGACGTTGCCTATTTTCCCCTTGATGCCTTTCAGTGTCTTTTGGTCATGAGAGAAAGATATTCCTTTGAGAACGACTCTCTTTGCCCCCAACTTTGATAAGTTTTTCAAAGTGGAGATGATATCTTCTTCCTTGTAACCCTTCTCCAAAACATCAGTTCCCAATAGAAAAGAAGCTTCCGTCAGATTAGGAAGGATCACGTCTGCTCCCTCTATAAGCCTCTTGATATGGGAGGGAAAGGAAGGGGAGATGCCACTATACATTAAGCCTTCATCTGCCATTGCCGGATCAACGACCAAGAGAGTGTCATCTTTCTTGAACTCTTTCACAAACTCTTTTACATAGTCTACATGGTCTATGGTGCCTAGATATCCTGTATAGATGGAGTCAAAGATAAAGCCCTGTTCTTTCCAATGGTTGATTATTGGAAAGAAGTCCTTTGACAGGTCATGGAAATAGAAGCCATCAAATCCGGAATGGGTGCTCAAAAGGGCAGTGGGAAGCACTGCTGTTTCTATGCCTAAGGCGCTGAGAATTGGGAGTGCTACAGTAATGGAGCACTTTCCTATACATGAAATATCTTGGATGGTAACGGCTTTTTTCACACTCTGATTCTATATTTCCCATGCTGGGGATTCAAGATATATAAGGAAATGTATTCTCTATTAAGGAAAAAAGTAGCAATGAAGGGTTAATCTCGATAGAATTATTGAGGGGAGGAAAGAATGGTACCTCAGGCCTGGCTTAATTTCTTTTGCGTGATACTGATGGCTATTTTGGCCATTGGAATTTATCGCCGGAGAACAGGCAGGAGATCCAACAAGCTTTTCTTTGCACTAGTTGTAGCCCATGGAATTACTCTCTTTTGTGACGGAATCTATTGGTGTATGGATGGCAGGGCTGGTTTTGTTCCCATGGCCATTGTTTTTGTCCTCATTTATGCATTCTGTCTCCTGATGCTTACTTTATACCATTATTATCTCAGAGCCTTTTGGAAAGAGCACTATGGTATAGGGGAAGATAAGAAGTTCAAGTATTTCCCAATAGTGGTGAATGTTGTCTTCAACATCCTTTGGATCTCCAGTTTCTTCACCCACTTATTCTTCGTAATGAATGGCGATGGTTCCTACTACTATACCCGCTATCATATATTCTCCCAGTTGGGTATTCTCTTGATCCTTCTTCCAGACTTGATAGTTCTTTTGAAGGAAAGAGAGAAGATGGGATTCAAGAACTGTCTCTTATGGGTTTTCCTCCCTACATGGGCTGTGGTAATAAGAATTCTTGACCTAAGGTATAAACTTCCTTTTGTCTATCCAGCCATAGCTCTCTGTATTGTGGGTATTTATACCATAGTAAACACAGAGATGGATACATCCATAGACAAGCACCTCTTGGCTGTAAGAGCCAGCATGGGTAAGGTCATGATAAGTCAGATCCAGCCCCACTTCTTATATAACGTGTTGAATTCCATCTCAATTCTCTGCCATAAGAATCCAGATAGGGCTGCAGAGATTACCGATGAGTTTGCCCAGTATTTAAGATGGAACATTAACTCTGTGTTCTCTTCTGAGCCTGTCTCCGTTTCAGAGGAAATAAACCATACAAAGAAATACCTGGAGCTGGAAAAGGAAAGGTTTGGAGATATTCTCGAGGTGAAATGGAACATCAAGGACGATAGCTTCTACATTCCTCCTCTTGTTCTCCAGCCATTGGTTGAGAACGCTGTAAGGCATGGAATATGCCAGAAAGAAGATGGTGGAACTATCTGGATTGATATCTACAGTGATGAATATAACTACAACATTGTCATTACAGACAATGGTAACGGCTTCGATAGTTCCAAACAGAAAGAAAATGAAGATAAACTCCACGTGGGCCTCTCTTATGCAAGAGAGCAGGTGGAGGGAATCTGTGGCGGTACTTTGGACACAGAAAGCACTCCAGGAAGAGGAACAAGAGTAAGGATCACTCTTCCTAGAGAGAATAATACATATTTCTCACTCTCTTATAAGAAAGAGAAGACTGACTCAAATTGAGATACGGAAAGCGGTTTTTGTCTCACTACATTGGTTCTTGTGTTGAAGTTCTCTTCCTCTCCTTCTTGGGACGGGAGGTTATCCCAAGCTTCGAGGCAGATGAAAGGATCATCGCCGCTTCTCCAGATTACAAGATTCTTAAATGAAACCAAATCTAGTCTCAAAGTCCTGTCTTCTCCCTTTACCTTTACGCATTTAGCGTCAGGGACAATAAGTGTGGTGTTGTTCTTAAAGAAGGAGAGAGGGAGAGTGTTGTCGATTCTCTCTTCTTTTACTCTGCTACCATTGGCGTCCAGTATTATGGAGTCTTTGTCTCCACTTGTGATTTCGATGGAGGAATCAGTGTCTTCTATAATGAAGCCTGGATGAATTCCGATGCCATAAGTCATTTCTTTGTCTTCCAGATTCTCCACGATCATCTTCCCTCTCAAAGCGTTTCCTTCCACTTTATATTCCATATAGAAGCGGAATCTACGGGGGTAGATGGAGAGAGTAGTGTCGTTAGACTCGATCATCAGTTTCACTCTCTCTTCTTCTTTTTCCACTACAGTAAAGGACATATCACGGGCAAAGCCATGCTGACCCATATGATACTTCTCCCCATCATATGTGTACTCAAGGTTTCTTAGTCTTCCAGCCCAAGGGAAGAGGATAGGAGATCTTCTCTTCCAAGTCTTGTCTCCTTGGTAAAGATACTCTCTTCCTTTATAGATAATGCTTCTGATTTCTGCTCCGTCTTCTGTGATATCCACTTTAAGTAATTCATTGTTTATAGTAATCATGAGACCATTGTATGCCCTAGTTTGATTATTTGAAATGACAATATTCCGTCGATTTTCTACAATGAATCTATGAAGATTACTATTCTCACCATGTTTCCTGAGTCTTTCTCCTCCTTGTCCACATTTCCTGTGATCAAGAGAGCCATTGATAGAAATCTCTTAATTTTGGAGATAAAAGATATCAAGGACTATGCCGGG
>JALFYG010000299.1 GCA_022784805.1 Spirochaetales bacterium | reverse complement strand
AAAGCTTTTGCAGTGTCGATGGAGGATCCACCTCCCACTGCAATGATTCCATCGCAGCCTTCTTCTTTATATTTAGTGAGAGCTTCCTCGACATTCTGTGTAGTTGGGTTTGCAACAACATCAGAGTACACGGAATAAACGATGTTTCCCTTATCCAGGGCGGATGTGACCTTGTCTAAGAGACCAACTTTCTTCACTCCTTGGTCTGTTACAACCAAAGGGTGGTGTTTGTTCTCTTTCTTAATGATTGACGATAGTCCCTCCAGACCATTCTCGACTAACTCCGGCTCCCTGTAAGGAAGAATGGGATATACAGCCCAAAAACAGAATTGGAATACTCTGCAATATGCTTTCTTGATAATGTTCATGGCTTGATGATAATTAAAAAGCCTTGAATGGTCACTATTTATTCTGACATTTTATAGTATAAACGTTATTAATAACACTTTTATTGTTTTATGAAATTAATAAAAGAGCTAGATTATTACCTATCCTTGGGGTATTAAAAATGCCACCCGAAGGTGGCAGAATGTCAGTTGAATTGATGAATGATGGCTGATATCTCTTCCATCTTTTCCTTCAGGAGTCCCTCGTCCTTAGCTTCAGCTACTATTCTGAGGTAAGGTTCTGTATTTGATTTACGTACATTGAACCACCAGTCTGCATACTCGATTCTATAGCCATCGAAGTCCATGACCTTCAGAGCATTCGGTGCATACTTTTCATAGAGTGCCTTGATGGCTCCATCTTTGTTCTCAAGTTTGAAGTTAGTTTCTCTTGAGTTAGCATATGTGATCACTTCAGAGAGGAGATCTGAAAGCTTCTTTCCTTCCTTCTTCAAATCCTCGACTACATGAAGAACCAAGAGGGAAGCGAGGACACCACTGTCGCAGTTGCCGAAGTCCTGGAAGTAGTAGTGGCCTGCAAGTTCTCCACCGAAGATACCCTTTATCTCTCTGATTTTGATCTTTGCAAATGCGTGTCCTACCTTCCAAAGAGTGCAGTTCCAGCCATTCTTCTCAAGGTAATCTGTTGTACTCTTACTTGTTCTGATGTCACAAAGGGCATTTCCCTTTCTTCCTTTCTTTGCATAGTAATAACCAAGAACAGCAGTTACGTAGTCTGGCTGGATCCACTGGCCCTTGTCATCAACAAAGATGACTCTGTCTGCGTCTCCGTCGTAGATTACTCCGACGTCGCTGTTATTCTTCAATACTTCTTTTTCAAGATCTCTGCAGTTCTTCTCCTCGAGAGGGTTTGGCTCATGATTAGGGAATGTTCCGTCGAAGGTGTCATAGATATAGTGGACATTCTTATTGTTTGCAAGAATGTCTTTGATGACTAAGTTGGACATACCGTTGGAGCAGTCAACGGAGAGATTCAAGTCTTCTAGTCCCTTGGAAAGAGGAAGGAAATATTCCACATATTCGTCTCTTACATAAGAATAGTCTTTTACCTTTCCCTTCTTCTCTACAGGAACGACTTCCTTCTCGTTTACCATCTTCTCAAGGTCTTTGAGGCCACTGTCTCCACCGACCGGAAGAGCACCAGTGCGGCTGATCTTAAGGCCATTGTACTCAGCTGGGTTATGGGAAGCGGTGATCTGGACGGAAGCATCAGCATTAAGGTGTGTTGTTGCCCAATATACCATTGGCGTTGTGCTGAGGCCCAAATCCCAAACGTCAGCTCCTCTGTCGTTGATTCCCTGGATAAGTCTATCGTGGATGATAGGGGATGATGCTCTGACGTCACGTCCTACTACTACATGGTCTGTATTTAATAGTTCAGGTAAGAAATATCCGATTTTATAGACTGTGTCTTCATTAAAGTCCACACCCCATACTCCACGGATGTCATATGCCTTGAATGCGCTCATTGTGTGTTCTCCTTATTTTTGAATTTATTAATATCGTTCTTAAATGCTTTGTGATCAGGAATCTCAAAGAAGAATGTTCTTTCTCCTGCTTTTATCATGGTGAAAGTACGACTAAAGAGCTTCGACATTCCACCTGCTGCCTTTATATCCACATTACCGGTCTTCAAAGCTTCTTCAGCTCTTCCTTTGGTGACAAGCTGAACTTCGCTGATATCCTTTACAGGAAGAAGAATCTCCATCTTCCTATATTCTTTCTTCCTTGCCTTTTCCCTCTTGGTCTCCAATTCATATCCCAAGACTTTTGCCGGCCTGAAGAAGTCTTCTATTACCAAAGTGTTGCCATCAGAGTACATGAATACTCCGAACTCTCTTCTTTCACCCCCGACTTCTGCAAACCATGTGGCATAGGTGCGTAAAAGAAGCGGGCCTCCAAGCTTTTCTTCCCTTTCTTTTATAAACTCTAGTGTCTCTTCGTCATACATGTTAGATAAATATTAACTCATAGATGGGGAAACAACAAATGGAACCCACTGTTTTTTTTCTTCCCGATAGGATAATATCGTGATGTGGAAGAATATCTAAAAAAGGATTTCGGGAAAATCCTCAAATCTCAGGGTCTTGAAGCCAGACGCTGGATGAAGAACACCGATTCAGATGTATGTAGGGTTTATGACAGACTTCTTGAAGGACTGGAGCTTACTGTAGACATCTATGGGCCTTATGCCAGGATCATGGATTATCAAGATGAGGCCAGAGGCGATGACGAAATAACAGAGATCATCGATATAGTCTCCCGTTTTCTCTACATTGAAAGAGACAAGGTTATCTGGAAGGAAAGGAAGAAGAGAGAGGGCAGGGAACAACACGAGAAGGGAACTGAAGAGTGCCCGGTGATCGTGAAGGAAAATGGCCTCTCCTTTGAATGCGAGCTCAAGAAGTATGTAGATACTGGGCTCTTCTTGGATATGGCTGAGAACAGGAGACTCTTAATGGAGATGTCCCAGAACCAGCGTGTCTTGAACATCTTCTCTTATACCTCGTCTTTCAGCGTCTACGCTGCCAAAGGCGGTGCTGAAAGCGTTGAAAGTGTGGATCTTTCCAATGTCTACACAGCTTGGTCTAGACGAAACTTGGAAAGAAATGGATTCTTAGATGAAAGTAAATATAAGGTTGTGGCGGAGGATGCCAGATCTTTTCTTGAAAGGGCAGTGGAAGAAAAAAGACGTTATGATATCGTAATATTCGATCCCCCTGCATTTTCAAACTCTCATAAGGCTGAGGATTTTGATGTAAAAAAGGATCACGTACCTTTCCTTGCCGCTATTTGGAAGATTCTCTCTGATGATGGAATAGTGTTATTCTCAGAGAATCTAAGCGGTTTCGGTTTGGATAGAAATATCCTGAACCCATGGTATGAAATAAAAGAGATAACAAAGGAAGTCACTGCAATGAACTTCTCCACCAAGAGAAGAAGCTGCAGGGTCTGGGAAATGGCGAAGAAACCCCGAAAAACAAGAAAAGACTATAATAGCGGGGACAGGAATAAAAAAATGGACGAAATCAAAGAGACAGAAGGAGCACCTGAAAGGCTGGTGCTGAACGAAGAGAAGAGCATGGAAAAAGGGGAAAAGAGAGTAAAGGCTGCTCCAAGAGCTTTTTCCTTCGATGACTACAGTGAAAGAGAAGAGAAGAAGGGCGGCGAGAGAAGAGAGAGGAGTGAAAGACGTTCAGACTCCTACAGAGGAAGAGACGGAGAGAGAAGAAACAATAGGTACTCCGATAACAGAGGCTCTTCCCGCTACAGCGACAGAAGAAACGATGACAGAAGAAGCTTCGGAGAGGTACGCAGGGATGACAGACGTTCCGAGAGGGGCTCAGATCGCTATAGTGACAGAAGAAACGATAGATACTCCGATAGAGATTCCTCCCGTTACAACGACAGAAGAAATGACAGATACTCAGACAGAGACTCTGACCGTTACAGCGATAGAAGAAACGATAGATACTCTGACAGGGAATCTCGTTTCAACGATAGACGCAACGACAGAAGAGATGACCGCGGATATGGCAGAGAAGAGAGAAGCTACAGCCGTTATGCTTCAGATTCCCGTACTTCCGGTGGTAGAAGAGACAGAGATGGCAGAAGGGACAACTATAAGCGTGACTCTTATCCATCAAGAGACAGAAGATTCTCCTCTGACGATTGGGATAACGATACATCCAGAGCATATAGATCCAGTAGGGATGAAGAAAAGCGTGGCGAGTATAGAAGAGAAGGAAGAGGTAGAGACGAAAAAAAGAAGTCCAGTCCAAAGCCATATGGCTACGATTCCTTCATGGAAAACAAAAATAGAGAAGGCGCCACAGCCTTCTGGCTCCAGAGTCAAATCAGCGATAAAAACGAAGATAGAGACTGATAGAAATTCCCCTCAAAAAACGAGGGGAATTCTTATGACTATTTTTCTTTGGATTCTTCTTGTGCCTTATTCTCTTCCGGGACTTCCTCGACCCATTGGAAGGGGAGCCACATGGAGATCAGACGATTGAAGAGCGTGACTTCAATTCTGCAGTTTCTGTTCTTCTTGGAGTATTCTTTTATATTTCCAACCATGTTAAAGAGTGGCCCGGAGATGACTCTTACCCTGCCATTAACTCTGATGGCCTTTGACATACCGATGATACCGCCGTTGTTAAAGACCCACTGGGCATATTTCTTGTCATTTCCATGAAGGACATAATCATTCTCTTCGATATTCCTTACGAAGTGGAAACTGACACCACCTCTTCTTATTTCAGAGGGTTCCGTGCCTGTAGGAAGGAAGAGAAATACATAGCCAGGGAGCATCACCTTCTGATATGTGCTCTTCTTTCCATTGACGCTTTTATGTGTGATTCTCAAAAATGGGAGGGCTAGGGCATCTTTGTCTTTATAGAGGATATTCAATTCCCTTGCCAGCTCTACTTCTCTTCCTCCCAAGGTCTGAAGACAATAGCTATCGTGCCCCACCGTGACAAGGTGAGTTCTTCTGTCTTCTAATTCCTCTGAGAAATCCCAATCATTTTTCATTTCTAGAATTCTACTTTAATAAACCGAGAGATGAAAGGAGAGACCTTTTCTTTTCTGTAGAAAAGATGAGAATAACGAAGAAAACACCAAGATAAAGAGGGAAAATCCACATCCCCACTATCTTTGAAAGGAAACCAAAGAATGGTGGCGCCAATGTGGAGCCCACATAGGCTGATGCCATTTGGAATCCAATTAGGGCAGGGGAAGCGTCAACGCCATATAAGCGAGGTGTCTGATGCATCATCATCGGGTAGAATGGTCCACATCCGATGCCAAGGAGAAGGAGTAAAATCCAGAAGTACCCGATAGGAACAAAAGGAGTGAGGATGATGGAAATCACCAACACAACTCCTCCGATTCTCATCATGGAAGCGTCTCCAAGCCTATCTGCGACAAAACCTGTCAGTATTCTTCCAATGGTCATCCCCCAGAAGAAAAGGGAAGCATAGGATGCTGCCTTTGACTCTGTTAGGCCCCCGTAAACCATATAGGTTGCATTCCAAACCATTATGGTGTTTTCCATGGCGCAATAAGCAAAGAAACCTAATAGG
>JALFYG010000198.1 GCA_022784805.1 Spirochaetales bacterium | reverse complement strand
TCTCCCAAAGTAGTGTAAAGACATCAGCCTTTATGGCTTGGATAGCTGCATCCTTCTGGCTATCGGAATACACGACGGTACCGAGAGCAGTAATCTTTTTATTGTCTGTATCAAGAATCATGGAAGATGAAGAGAGTGTCTTAGGTTTCTCATCTCCATATGAGAAGGAAACAGAGACGTTTCCATCTAAGATTACAGTTCCGTCCATTTCCCTTAGACTATCTGCATTAAGAATACTGAGAGTATAGTCAGACTCTTTGGCATTAGATTCCTCGACCTTTACTGTAACTTCCTCCAGTCCTAAGGCTTCATATAGCCTTGATCTTATTTCATCATCGCTTCCACTATCATCGACTCCCCTCTCCCTTGCCATGGCCTTCAATACTTCTCCATCGGCAAACATAACTGTTTCTCCGCTGATGGAATAAGCAGAGGAAAGGATAAAAATAAATACTAATAATAGAAGCAATAATTTTTTCTTCAACGTAGGAATTTCCTTAAAAAGTATCCGGTGTAACTATCCTTTGAGTCAACAATTCTTTCAGGTTCTCCTATGGCGACTATTGTACCACCTTCGTCCCCGCCTTCAGGTCCCAAATCGATTATCCAGTCAGCACACTTGATTACATCCAAATTGTGCTCGATAACAACCACAGTATTACCTTGATCCACCAAAGTCTGTAAGACTTCCAATAGTTTCTTTACATCTGCAAAGTGGAGACCTGTAGTAGGTTCATCAAGAATATAGAGGGTCTTTCCTGTCTGAATCTTTGAGAGCTCCAAGGCAAGCTTTACTCTCTGGGCTTCTCCTCCACTGAGAGTAAGGGCGCTCTGACCCAACTTCACATAATCCAAGCCTACATCCATCAGAGTCTTAAGCTTTCTTCTGATCTTTGTATGGGCAGAGAAGAACTCAAAGGCCTCCGCAACTGTCATATCCAGGACTTCGCTTATATTCTTTCCCTTATATGTTACAGCCAATGTCTCCTTATTGTAGCGCCTTCCTCCGCAGACATCACACTTAACGTAGACGTCAGACAAGAAATGCATCTCTATTTTGATGGTACCGTCACCAGAGCAGTTCTCGCACCTTCCACCAGGAATGTTGAAGGAGAAACGACCTGCGTTATATCCTCTGGCCTTTGCTTCAGGTAGGGATGCATATAGCTCCCTTATTGCACCAAAGAGATCAATGTAAGTTGCAGGATTGGAGCGTGGAGTCCTACCTATAGGGCTCTGGTCAATGGCAACAAGCTTATCGATGAACTCCAAGCCTTCAATGGAATCGTAGCCATCTTTCTTTTCTTTCTTCTTAAAGAGCTTTCTCTTCACTGCAGGCTGGAGTATTTCATTTAAGAAAGAAGATTTACCTGAGCCAGAGACTCCTGTGATACATACAAGCTTTCCTAGAGGAATCTCAACATCAATATTCTTAAGGTTATTCTTGTTGCATCCTTTTACCACTATGCTCTTTCCGTTTCCTGCCCTTCTCTCCTTCGGAACATCTATTAAAAGAGAACCGGAAAGATAGCGTCCTGTAATGGAGTCCGGATTGGCTTCAATCTCAGAGGGAGTACCCTCTGCAATAATCTTTCCTCCCATATCTCCGGCACCAGGACCAAGGTCTACAACATAGTCAGCTTCCCTGATAGTATCTTCGTCGTGTTCAACCACAAGAACAGTGTTTCCTAAGCTCTTAAGCCTCTTCAAGGTGTCGATAAGCTTTTGGTTATCTCTCTGGTGGAGACCGATACTTGGTTCATCCAAGACATAAAGAACACCGGTGAGAGCAGACCCGATTTGAGTGGCAAGCCTTATTCTCTGGCTCTCACCGCCACTTAGAGTAGATGCATAACGATAGAGTGTAAGGTAGTTAAGTCCCACATCATTCAAGAATGTAAGACGAGCCATAATCTCTTTGAGAATCTGGATTGATATCTCTTTCTCTGTTTCAGTCAACTCCAAATTAGAGAAGAAGTTAAGAGATTCCTTTACACTCATTCTGGTTGCATCGATGATAGAAAGGCCATTGATTTTGACAGACAAAGCTTCTTTTCTCAATCTCTCTCCATGGCAACCGGAACACTCTACTTCAGACATAAAGTCCTGGTAGAAAGAGACCATGTTCATGGACTCTGTCATCTTCTTACGCCTGGTGAGCTCAGGAATTATTCCTTCGTAGCTCTTATGCTGGGTGTATGTAGTGCCGTTGGATGAGGTGTAACTATAGTCAAGTTCATCTCCGCCACCATACATCATGATGTCCATAAACCAATCAGGAAGGTCACAGATAGGAGTCGAGAGCTTAAAGCCATAGTGGGTGAAGAGAGTTTCCAGCCCTGCCCTATAGGTTTTGGCCTTTGGGCTATGGGTTGCGATTCCTCCGTCATTATAGCTGAGACTTCTATCCGGGATGATTGTGTCTAGATCAAACTCTTCCGAGTACCCTAGTCCGTTACACTTAGGGCAGGCTCCTATTGGAGAGTTAAAGGAGAAGAACCTGGGTTCAATCTCAGGGATTGTGATACCACAGTCAGGGCATGAGTTCTTCTGGTTATAGAGTTCCCTGAGGCCTTCGTCCACATAATAGACTTCAACTAGTCCACCACTCATTTCACAGGCTTTCTCAACAGCTTCGCTGATACGAGTTCTGGCCTTCTTATTGTTCTTTACTCTGTCAACGACAATGGAAACATTATGCTTCAGTTTCTTCTCTATCTGAGGAATACCTTCGTCCAGGTCATATAGTTTGCCGTCGATTTCAGCCTTAAGATATCCAACCTTCAATGCGTCTTCCAAGACTTGCCTGTACTCACCCTTCTTTCCTCTGGCAAGAGGAGAAAGGATCATAAGTTTTCCATCTTCTGGATGGGAGAAGATGAAATCCATGATCTGATCTATCGATACTTCTGTTATTTCCCTACCGCATTTAGGGCAATAAAGGTGTCCGATTCTAGCCCAAAGGAGTCTATAGTAGTCATAGATTTCAGTAACAGTTCCCACTGTAGAACGAGGGTTTCTGTTTGTTGATTTCTGTTCTATGGCGATGGCTGGGCTAAGGCCTTCGATGCTGTCTACATCCGGCTTCTCCAAACGGCCAAGAAACATTCTTGCATAAGAGGACAAAGATTCCATATATCTTCTTTGTCCTTCAGCAAATATAGTATCGAAGGCAAGGCTGCTCTTTCCAGAGCCACTTAAACCAGATATTACAACCAAAGAGTTCTTTGGTAGCGTTATATCTATATTCTTAAGGTTATGTTCTCTGGCACCCTTGACCACTATTTTATCATTCATTATTAAACTCCAATAGAAAGTGAAGCTCCACTTCCATTAACTATCATAGGACAATCTTAAAAATGATATAATAGTGGTCAAATAAAGTGAACCACCACCGTTTATCTTCTGAATGACTTGATGATGGATTTCAATCTCTCGAAATCTATAGGCTTGGAAATATGGGCATTCATACCTGAAGCCATGCTTGCTTTTACATCATCTTCAAATGCATTGGCTGTCATGGCGATTATTGGAATAGACTTTGCCCTAGTGTTGTTGGATGCCCTGATTCTTCTTGCGCTTTCATATCCATCCATTCTAGGCATCTGGATATCCATGAAGATCATATCAAATTCATCTGGGCTTTCCTCATTAAATATTCTAAAAGCCTCTTCTCCGTCTTCAGCAATAACACACTGAATATCAATACTATTCAATAGTTCAGTAATGATCTCAGCATTTATCTCATTGTCCTCGGCAACCAAGATCTTCACAGACGAGAAATCATCGCTATCATTGTTTACATTCTTAACAACAGCCTTTCTCTGGTAGTAATTATCCAATACACGTTGGAAGTTTGAAAGGAAGAATGGCTTAGGCAAGAATAGATCCACACCTGCTTTCACTGCATCTTCCTCGATTTCAGATAAGTCATATGCAGAGAGAACAAAGATAGGTACTTCTCTTCCTACTTCCTCCCTGATTCTTCTTACACACTCAATTCCATCCAAATCAGGCATCTTCCAATCCAGGATGATTACATCATAACCTTTACGGATTCTGTAGGCATCGATAGCTTTGTCTACTGCTTCAAATCCACCCTGAGCAGTATCACACTCAAGGCCAGCTTCCACCAAAGTATTCTGAATATTATCAGTAATTTCTTTCTCATCATCACCAACAAGAACTTTTGTTATTCCGTGTTCCACAAAGAATCTGTTCTCTGTCTCCTCAGTTGGAAGCGAGAAGATAAGGTCTACAGTAAATTCACTACCCTCTCCAAGCTCACTCTGGATATCTATGGTACCACCCATAAGATCGATGATGCTCTTTGTTATGGACATGCCAAGACCTGTGCCCTGTATTTTATTGGTCATGGAGTTAGTTTCTCTACTGAAAGGCTCAAAGATTCTTTCAATGAACTCTTTACTCATACCCTGTCCATTATCGGAAACAACAAATCTAATATGAGTTGTCTGGGACCTCTTACCATATCCTTCTATTATAAGGGAGATATTTCCATGTCTATCTGTATACTTAACTGCATTGGAAAGAAGATTCAAAAGTATCTGAGTAAGTCTAAGTTTATCGGCATAAATATAGTCTGGAAGATAACCTTTAGTCTTGATTTCAAAGGTCTGTTTCTTGGATTTAGTCTGGACTTGAACAATCTCATTGATATTGTTGATTATTTCAGAGACTTCCACCTTATCTATATTGAGACATGTCTTTCCACTCTCAATCTTACTCATATCCAATACATCATTTATCAGTGACAACAAATGTTGGGAAGAGTATGTGATCTTTTTACAAATCTCTCTAACCTTTGTCTCGTCCCCTGCATCCTTCAATAGGAGTGTAGAGTATCCTACAATGGCATTCATAGGTGTTCTGATGTCATGGGACATGTTTGCCAAGAAGTTACTCTTTGCCGCATTGGCATTCTTTGCAATTTCAAGGGAGGCAGAAAGAGCATTTTGGAGTCTTCTCTCCTCACTTCTATCAGATATTACTATGACGATTCTCTTAAGAGTGCTGAACTCTGTGTGATAAGCTGTAATCTCCAAGTATCTTGTGTCCCCTGTCTCTTGGTTCAGATACTCCTGAGTCCAAGCCAGTTTATCACTTTTATTTAAGTCCATAAGGTTTGTTGTAATAATGCAATCGCCATTGATTCCATCGATGGAGGATATGTCTCTCTTGACATTCTCCTCCTCAACGCCCAATACACTCTTGATATTTGGAGTTACATAGACTACTTCATTCGTCTTCTCTTCCATTATTACAAAGACGTCATTGACATTGTGACTTAAATCGGAGAAGAGAGAATCTCTAAATTGAATTTCTTCCTGTTGTTTCTTCTTTGATCTTATAAAAGACAATACAATTACTGATATGAAAACAAATAATAGAAGAGTTGAAACAGAGAAGCCGAGACTAATAGTCAAGTTCTGGAGTTTATCGATATTCTTGTTGACAACTGATGACTGGACCATGCCCACAAGAACCCAGTCAGATACATCCAAGGATATGCTTACTAAATAGTAGGGAACACCATCTATTTTGGTTGAAAGAGTAAGCATACCTCCTTCCAGCCAAGAACGCTCTAAATCTTCAATTGTTGACTTGGATAGATCTGACTTCTCCTCTAAATAATTAACGATATTGTAGAATCTATCTTCTTTATTTCTAAAACTTGAGCCATTAAAGATAATACGCCCTTCACTATTCACCACAAAGTTCTCACTTTTTGAATCAAAGGCGTCGATGGATAAAAGATCCATGATATTGTCGTTTTTAAAGGTTACTGCAATTGCTTCATAGTAGAAACTTCTATATTTATGTTTATCTGATTTAATTGCATATAGAGTAAGGCCATCGGAACCAGGCATGGAGACATCTGTCATGACATCACTGCCATTAATCATCAAATCAACAAGAGTTGATGAAAGATCAAATCTTTTGAACTTTCCTTCGATACTCATTAACTCTCCATTTCTTGATACGAAATAGAAGTCTTTGAAACCAAGGTTCTCCTTCCATGCATAAACCATTTCCTCGACAAAGTCATCACCACTTCCAGTTGACAGTGAGTACTCCAATTGGCTGAGGAACATATGTAGAGAGTCAAAGTAATTATTGTTGATAGAGCTTATGTACTTCCCTAGATATAAATAAATCTCTTCCAAATGTGAGGCACTTTCTTTGAATATCAAAGTGTCTGCATTATTGAAGTATGCATATCCAAAATAGAATGCAATAAAGATTACAGTAACTAAAAGAAGTACATAAAGAACTCTTTTCAACATTATATCACCTATAGAAATGTCAAATATGGTGTAGCTGGCTTAAAGCTATATCCCTGTTTGACAAGATTGTTAATTGTAGTATTTGCGAGAAGATTTACTGAAATAAGCTTCTCCCTCAACGCACTTGATATTGGAGCGTTTGCGAATGTAGGGTCGATTACGACCGTAATATTTCCGATACATAAGCCTTTATAGACTCTATCTTTCTCAAGATCCGATCCACAGTACTGGAATGTTCTATCTCCGTTATTTTTTACAGAGTAAGAGAAGCCAGATGCTACAGGAAGCATATTCTCATGAATGAGAGGATTACTGCCGTTTTCCCTTACATTTATCAGCTCTGAAAGAAGTTGGTCTATCTCAGCTCCAGTCATATCCATTATATATACGCTCTTTCTTGGGCAGATGACGTTATTCAACATATATAATGTATAGTCATCCTTAAACACAGGAGTAGCGTTCAAGCCTGAGAATGATATCGCCACCTCTGTCTTCTCATATCCATCAGTCTCAGTATATGCATACCTTTTGTTTTCACTACTTACCAATAAGCCTTCTCTTATTAAATTTAGAGTAGAGCTTTCAGCCCTATTACCACTCTCTGTCATGCCATAAGGTTCATAGATATCAGAAGTATAGAGAATAGTATTATCAGTAGTGCTATCAGCGAGCAAGAACTCATTAAATGCGTTGAACGCATCCTGAGGAGTGGGGTAATTTCCTTTAAGAATACCTTGTACTACTGTCTTAGAGATATTGAAGAATTCAAGAGAGGCAAGTCTCATATAGATGTGGTTTCTCTCGATCTCAGGAAGGATTGTATCAAAAACAGGAGAAAGCTCAACCTGATTGGTCATAGTATAGGAAAGAAGTGGAGCACCCTGAACTGTAGCCAGTTCTCCCTCCTCTGATAGCATCAAGGAAACCATGTCCAATACAATATGCTTCTTCTTTGGATTCTCTTCAACTTTCTTACTTACAGCAAGTTGATATGTAGGATATGTGAGGATCC
>JALFYG010000189.1 GCA_022784805.1 Spirochaetales bacterium | reverse complement strand
GCGAATATAGCGTTGAGTTTATTTGATTAATGGGGCCATTTGGCCCCATGTTCAATTCTTCTTATTAATTAGTCCACTTTCCAACAATAGGGTCTCCACGTCCGTTCCCTTTACAGTTTTTAATAGCTTTTTAAGTAGTATTTTCTCCTTCATATCCAATGGAAGCTCATCAATACTCTTCTTGTCCACAGCGTAGTAGCAAGCCTTCAACAGTTCCCTGACATCATATTTTGATCCCCATACTTCCGGTACGGCCCTATCTACATTGAGAAGGGTGTAGACTGCCTCCATTCCAGTTCTGATAGAGTACTCTGTGGTGAAGATTGTGTCCCTTGGAGTCTCTGCAAATTGACCGACGAAAGCAAAGTTTACAGCACCCTCTGGTACAACTTTTGGTCTGTCACTCTCTTTTCTTGGCTGGAAGAAAGCATTTATGTATGGCATGAAACAAGTAGTTGTGTTGCACTTGTTCTTTGCCTTGTCCACAATCTTCTCTTTTTCCATTCCGATATGGTAAAGCCACTCTTCAGCCACCTCTTCTCCTGTGCACTCCCTCATTTTCTTCTTCATCCAGTTGCCTTCTTTATTTGTATTGAGGCTATAGACCCAAATAAGGACTGAATTCTTGTCCTGAGACTTAAACTGTGGCTGACGGTTGATGGTCCAGGAAAGGTACCAGTTGTCTGTACTGTCTTTTACAGTTACGATTCCTCCTGTGGTGACCTTGCCCATTCTTGGGTCTCTTTTACAGATGTTCATTATCTTCTCGATTATCTCATTGTCACTGGTTTCGATTGTGGCGCTCATCCAGTTTGTGGCTTCGGTGTCACTGCAGAAAGCCTTTGGGTTTCCATATTCCCCGTTCTTTGCCTGCATGGCGATCTTTGTCCACATATCCCAGGATTCACCCATGCCATTTTTGATGCCACTCAAGTCAGGGGCATGATTCTGGTCGCCGTAGCATGAAGTGTCAGTGCAGCATCCGTTGGTGATGAAGACAAGGTCATCTTCCCCAAGTTCTATGGACTCTGTCTTTCCTCCCTTTTCATAGATGATGCTTCTTGCAACTCTCTTCCCATTCTTTTCATCGATTATCACGTTCTTGACATCTATTCCGTATTCAATCTTTACGCCACCGTTCTCCAGGTATTTGACCAAAGGAAGAATCATGGATTCATACTGATTGTACTTGGTGAAACGAAGGGCGGAGAAGTCTGGTAGGCCATCTATATGGTGGACATATCTGCAGAGATATCTCTTCATCTCCAAGGCAGAGGCCCATTTCTGGAAAGCAAACATTGTCTGCCAATATAGCCAGAAGTTTGTTTCGAAGAATGAAGGAGGCAGCACTTCTGATATCTTTTTGTCCTCCAGATCCTTTTCTGGGGTGATGAAGAGCTTGGATAATGCCAATGCTGATTCTTTGTCCAGGTTGAACATCTTATCTGTATGGGCGTCTTCTCCACAGTTTACAGTGGCCCTGCAAAGAGAGTAGTTTGGATCGTGCTTATTTAGGTAATAATACTCATCCAAGACGCTGAGACCAGGATTTTCCAATGAAGGGACGGAGCGATAGAGATCCCACATGCATTCAAAGTGGTTGTCCATTTCTCTTCCGCCTCTCATATAGAAGCCCTTTGAGATGTCTTTCTTTCCATCGCAGCTACCACCTGCTAGTTCCAATTTCTCCAATAGGTGGATGTGCTCGCCCTTCATCTGTCCATCTCTCAATAGGTAGAATGCTGCAGATAACCCGGCAAGTCCTGTTCCAATAATATAAGCAGACTTTTTCTCTACTCCCTCTGGCTTCTCTGGTTTGACGAATGCTTCATAAGTTCCTGATGAATAATACATATATTCCTCCAATAAAGTGTTTTGTTTCTTTGTTGAAAGTAATGTAAGTCCATATGGAAAAAGAAAGTATCGTCAAAAAATCCCCTCTGTCATGATTAAAGACAAAGGGGAGTGATTGGCTTCTTTTCTTACAAAAGTATTAGTTTGTCAAAAACTAATGGGAGAAATCTGCATTTTTCAAGGCTTGTTCCATGGTGCCATGGATGATTGAGTCAAGCTTCTCCACCACTTCTTCAGCATCCATCTGCATATCCTTGTCGATCCAATCTATAACGATTCCCACAAGGCTGTACTTGAAGAAGTCTGCAACAAAGAGTTTGTCTTTGTCCTTTACCTTCAGATCCAGCTCTTTGGTCTTCTCTTCAACCACATCCAACAATAGACGCTGGGTGACGGTATAAAGAAAGGATGTAATATACTCACGGGGAGCATAGTGATAGACATTGAGTATGAATGACTTGTCTTTCTCAATGGTCTTGAAAACAGAAAGATAGCCTTTCTGCCAAGTGTGGTAAGTCTTATTGCCCTGCATCAGTTTCTCTGCATCTGTGTAGAGAATCCACTCCACCAAGTCTATGATGTTGGGAAAGTGATAATAAAACGTCTGACGGTTTATTCCACATTTATCAGCAATATCTTGGATTGTGATTTTATTCAGGCTCTTTTCTTCAACCAGCTCTTTAAGGGCGTACGCAATCGCCATTTTTGTCGTTTTGCCACTCATATATTTTAAACTACAATAAAGTATCGAGAGAGGCAAGGAATAAGGAGAAGGACAAGTTGGAGATTGATTGTATTTATTTTGACATGGACGGAGTGTTGGTGGACTTCAATAGAGGACAGGAAGAGATTCTTAAGATAGATGTGGTTCATCAGGAGCATAAGAAGCCAGGAGACGATGATCTGCTGTTTTCAAAGATGCGTGAGTATGACCACTACTATTATATGCTTAAGCCCATAGAAGGATCTTTGTCTCTCTTCAATAAAGTCTATGAGAAGTATGGTGATAAGTGTAGGATCCTGACAGGTGTTCCAAAAGCGAACAGAGGAATAATAAACGCGTCTTCAGATAAAAAGGCTTGGGTTGAGAAATATCTTTCAAAAGATATCATGGTCAACACAGTATTGAGAAAAGAGAAGATAGAGTATGTAAAGAACAAGGGATCCATTCTTATAGACGATTTCTCCAAAAATATAAAAGAGTGGAGGGAAAGGGGAGGAACAGGAATACTCTTTGTTTCTCCTGAAGATACGGAAAAAGAACTCCGGAAAATGGGTATTCTTTAAAAACAAAAAATACTTGCAACAAAATGCAACAAAAATTCTTGCACGCTTCAAATAATGATGGTAGATTATTGTCGTACCACTAACACTTGGAGGGCCGAAGCGATATGGCTAAAAAAACAAAATCCGAAATCAAGAAGAGAATTGCTGACCTCAGAAAGCTTGATATCAGCAAGATGTATATGAATGACTTCTATCTCACATGGGATAAGACAGACGACGAAATCGCAGCTGTTTTTGAAGTTGCTGAAATCCTTAGAGGACTCAGAGAAAACAACATCTCCACAAGAGTATTTGATTCTGGTCTTGGAATCTCTGTTTTCCGTGACAATTCCACAAGAACAAGATTCTCATTTGCATCAGCTTGTAACCTTCTTGGTCTTGAAGTTCAGGATCTTGATGAAAAGAAGAGCCAGATTGCTCATGGTGAGACTGTAAGAGAGACAGCAAACATGATTTCCTTCATGGCTGACATCATCGGTATAAGAGACGATATGTATATCGGAAAGGGACATACATATCAGAAGACTGTTGCAGAAAGCGTTCAGGAAGGATATGACAAGGGCATCTTGGAGCAGAGACCAACTATCGTCAATCTCCAGTGCGACATCGACCATCCTACACAGACAATGGCAGACATGCTCAGCGTCATCAACTACTTCGGTGGCGTAGAGAACCTCAAGGGAAAGAAAGTCGCTATGACATGGGCTTATTCTCCTTCGTACGGAAAGCCACTCTCAGTTCCACAGGGTGTCATCGGACTCTTTACAAGATTTGGAATGGACGTAGTCCTCGCTCATCCAGAGGGATATGATGTAATGCCAGAGTGTGAGAAGGTTGCAGAAGAGAATGCAGCTAAGT
>JALFYG010000179.1 GCA_022784805.1 Spirochaetales bacterium | reverse complement strand
CATGGATGAAGTAGGTAACACTCCAAAGAAGGGTGATATTCTTTCTTGGGCTGAAAGCAGCGCTGTCGTCTACGCTAACAGCGTTCTCGGAGCAAGATGTAACAGAAACTCTGGTATCCTTGATCTCTTTGGCTCCATAGTCGGTTCCGTTCCATACTTCGGTCTTTTGACAGATGAAGGAAGAAAAGCTGACTGGATCATTGAAGTAAAGACATCAAAGAAGCCTGAAGCCCAGCTTCTTGGTTCTGCCATCGGTATGAAAGTCATGGAGAAGGTTCCTTATATCGTGGGCCTCGATAAATATTTCCCAACTCTTGACGATAGTGCAAAGGCTTATCTCAAAGACTTCGGTGCTGCAACTGCAAGTAACGGTGCCGTAGGCCTCTATCATGTGGAGAACCTGACACCTGAAGCTGTGGAGAGTGGGAGAGCCCTTATTAAGGAGAATGCTCCTGTATACGTCATCGATGACAAAGAACTCGAGAGAGTTGAGAAGAACTACCCGGTTATCTGGAAAGATAAGAGCGCCAAGCCAAAGCTTGCATTCATCGGATGCCCACACCTTTCAAGAGAGCAGCTCTTCTCTTGGTCTAAGAGAGTAGACGAAGCATTGAAAAAGAACGGCAAGTCCAAGGTTGAGATCAAGACAATCATGACAGCAGCTCCTGCTGTAATGGAGGAATTTAAGAAGACTGATGAAGCTAAGCGCCTCCAGAGCCAGGGAGTAATTCTCAGCCATATCTGTCCTCTTATGTATATGAACAACCCTCAGTGCGGAACAATGCCTGTAATAACATGCTCCAATAAGCTCAGAACCTATACTTCAGCCCGCTTCTATAAGGAAGATGAGCTACTTGAAATCATCACAGGAGGCAACAAATGAAGAAGGTATTTAAAGGTAGACCTGTTGTAAAAGGAAATGTAACTGCAACTGCACTTGTATCCCACGGCGGCTTTAACACTTTGGCTTCTTACCAGCACTCTTTGATGTTTGGTGATAAGACAGGTAAATGCTCTGACCAAAATAACAGCGATCTATATGAGAAGCCTATGGCTGGAACAGCTCTCTGTATGCCTCAGACCATTGGTAGTACCACAGGTGGACTGGTCCTTTACTGCGCAGCAAGTATGAATCGTCAGCCAAAGTGCCTATTGTTCTCAAAGGAAATTGATTCTCTCGCTGCAGCTGGTGCCATTCTATCTGATGTTTGGACAGAAAACAGCATGCCAACTGTGGATAACCTGGGAGATGAATTCTTATCCTTCGTCCAAAGTGGCGACAAAATCACTGTGAAGGAAGATGGAACAGTAGAAGTTGAAAGATAAAGATATAGTCTCACAAGGAGATTACAAAACTTAGAAGACAGTGAGCCCGTAACCGGGCTCATTGTCATGTCTAGTGAGAAAGAATAACAACAAAAGAAGAGGGTGTTGCCTTTTATGACAACACCCATCCACTCATTAGAAATCAGATCTTTGCAGCAGTCTCAAAGGCTCTCCAGATTACAGATCTAAGGTTGCCAACCTTTAGACAGTCCCCGACAAGATGCACCTTGCCTTTTGTTTCAATTGGAGCTGGGATGTAGCCCGCAGATGAGATGACGCTGTCACAAGTAATCTTGTTAGTATTTCCATCTTTACGGGTAATGATGATATATCCGTCACCTACTTCCTTAAGAGTGGATTCCAAATAGACCGGAGTCTTATTCAGGTCAAACCATTCCCTAAGATAAGAAGAGTTAGCCAGGCATACGCCCTTCTGGCTTACTAGGTCATCCTTCATCTCAACAATGATCGGTTTCTTTCCGGATAGTGCCAGTTCGTAGGCGATTTCACAGCCTGTGAGGCCTCCGCCGATTACAGCGACACTCTCTCCTACAGGAGTTCCTGTAAGGTAGTCTGTGGCTTCGATCATCTTCTCGTATCCTGGAACAGACTTCAGCACCCTTGGTGTGGCACCAGTTGCTATCACGACTTCGTCTTCTGTCAAAGTGGAGATATCCTCGATCTTTGTGTTGAACTTAACTTCAATTCCAAGTTCAGCTATCTGTCTTCTGTACCAAGTGAGAAGCTGTCTCAGCCTCTCTTTGTAGCTTTCGGCGGAAGCAGCGATGAAAGTTCCTCCAAGAGTATCTGTCTTTTCGTAGATAATAGGTTCGTGGCCTCTAAGCTTCAGAACTCTTGCTGTCTCCATGCCTCCGATACCACCACCGATGATGGCGACTTTCTTCGGAGAGTTTGTTTTCTTGATCTGGTGTTTCTTCCACTGCATTGTCTCAGGGTTTACTGCACAGCGGGCAAGATGGAGGGAGTCTGAGAGATCCTGATCATTTGGAACACCTTTGTAGTGACACATATTGAAGCAGCCATTATGGCAGAGGATACATGGTCTGATATCTTCAGGCCTGTCTTCCATCAGCTTTGTGACCCATTCTTGGTCTGCAAGGAATGGGCGAGCAAAGCCTGCACCATCTATCTTTCCTTCCTTGATGGACTCTGCTGCGGTATATGGATCCATTCTTCCGGCACAGACTACAGGAATATCAACGAACTCTCTGATGTGCTCTACATCCTTGAGGTTACAGTTTTCAGGCATGTAGATAGGAGGATGAGCCCAATACCAAGCATCATAAGTGCCGTTATCACAATTGAGCATGTCATAGCCAGCGTCCTGAAGATACTTTGCAGCCTTCTCGCTCTCTTCCATGTCTCTTCCGACTTCCACGTAGTCTTCTCCTGGGAGAGCGCCCTGTCTGAAGCCTTTTGTCTTGGAGAGGACTGAGTATCTGAGAGAGACAGGGAAGTCTTCTCCACACTCTTTCTTTATTGCCTTTACAATTTCTACGGCGAATCTATATCTGTTTTCAAAGCTTCCGCCATATTCATCGGTACGCTTATTTACATATTTCAGAGTAAACTGATCCAAGAGATATCCTTCATGGACAGCATGAATCTCAACTCCATCTACTCCTGCTTCCTTAAGCATCCTTGAGCTCTCAGCAAAAGCGTGGATCATATACTCGATCTCTTTCTTGGTCATCTCTCTTGAAGGGATCTTGTCTGACCAACGGTTAGGAGAAGGAGAGGCGGAAGCTGTGATCTTGTCCAAGTTCATAAAAGGCTTGGAAAGCACATTCAAGACTGGATTTGTATAAAGCATCTCCATCATCTCTGAGACAGTAAAGGATCTGCCGAATCCAGCTGTCAACTGCACAAAGAGTTTTGCTCCTGTCTTATGGAATTCAGGCATCCACTCCTTGAGCTTTTGATACATGCCTTTATTCTTATGGAGCCACTGCCCAAACATTGGGTTATAAACAGGCTGACAGCCAGGTAACACGAGGCCTGCATTGTTCTTTGCGACTCTCATGATAAATTCAGCTCCGGCTGCATCGAAATGATTCTTTTCCATCCATCCGAATAGATCAGTTCCTCCCATACTTGTGAGGACTATTCTATTCTTAATCTCTAAGTTACCTATCTTCCATGGGGTAAATAACGGGTCAAGTCTTTTGTCCATAGTATCTCCTTAGTATTGCCCAATTAGATTCTACTCCATAAGACGAAAGCTGTCGAAGAAGATTTGTCAACAAAATGGAAATACTTGTCCAAAACCATAAGCAAGCTTATGAGTTTGATTCCGGTCAATTGATCTTTTTCAAGAATTCATCAGTGAAGACCATAGTGTCTTCATTGACGCTCTGGCTTCCCTTCTGTCTTACAATAGATACGTGGCCATTGCTCTCTTCTTTTTCGATGTACTTGATATCGAGGAGAGAAGATGTAATCTTATCTTTCTTCTTGACAACTGAGCAGCCGTCAACAGCGACTTCCTTATCATTTGTTCCCTGAATGATAAGCATAGAGCACTTGGCATTATTAATAGCGTGGATAGCGCTCTTGTTGGCTTTATATCCATAGATCAGATATTGGAAAGGGAACAAGAATACTTCTGCAATTCTTCCCACTATTCCCATTCTCATTGCACAGACATTCATTGCAGTGAAAGGAGACCTGAAAGGAGCGTATGCAACTACTCCTTTTACTTTGTCTTTCAATTCATCAATGGAAGAAAGGACACCATATCCACCCATGCTGTGGCCAACGAGAATAACAGAGTCATCTCCAAGGAAAGAAGAAGCAGAGACGATGTCTTTCACAACATCTCTGAAACCAAGAAAAGTTCCTGTGCTTTTACCGTATCCTCTGTATTCAAAGATAAAGACTTTATAGCCCAATGAAGCAAAATGGAGAACCTCAGGCCTGTAGTAACGGGAAGAGAGCCCCATGCCATGGGCGAAGATGATTGTTCCTTTCTTTCCTTCCTTATTGATAACTCTTCCTTCAAGAGTATTCTTTCCGGAAGTGAAGGAAACTACTTCTCCTTCATTCTCTGTCCACTCCACACCTTTTTCCGGCATAAAGAGAGCTTTGTTAAGAAAGAAACCAATGACAAAGAAAACTATAATAACCAAAAGTACAATCAACAGAGTCATGATTGGATTCTACAAACAGCAAGAAATAAAAACAACCATATGTTCAGTAATTATTTTTATTGTAATTGGTAAATAAAACCTATAGGTGTCTAAAATACCTAAAAGATAAATAATTAAACAAAACAAGCGTTTTGTTAATAATTCGCTAATTCTTTTCTCCAATAGAAAATGCAAAAAATTGGCACGATGTTTTCATTAATTAAAGCGTAAGGAGAAAAACAAATGAGCGTTTTCAAAAGAATAAAAGACATCGTAAATTCAAACATTAATTCCCTTCTCGATAAAGCCGAAGATCCAGAAAAGATGTTGAAGCTTATGATCAGTGAAATGGATGAAGCCATCATAGATATCAAGGCAAGTACAAGTAAGAAGATGGCTGATCTCAAGGGTGTTGAGAAGAGAAAGATCGAGGCGGAAAAGGCTGTTTCAAGATGGCAGGAAAGAGCAGAGCTTGCTGTCGTGAAGGGCAGCGATGAGATGGCTAAGGAGGCCATAAAGGAGAGAAAGGCTGCAGAAGAGATCCTGGAGACTTTCAATTGTGACTATTCTGCTCTGGAGAAAGAAGTAGAGGAAGGAAAGAAAGAGCTTGAGACTCTTCAAGAGAAGTTAGAGGAAGCCAAGGCAAGACTTGCAACTCTTCCTCCAAAGAAAGAGGAAGTAAAGGTAAAGGAAGAGAAAAAGGCAAAGCCAGCTATGAGACCTGGCACACGCTTCGAGGAAATGGAGAACAGAATCAACAGACTTGAAGCCTATAGGGAACTCTCTGCTAAGAAAGAGGAGATAAAGAAAGAAGAAAAGACAATGGAAGAAAAGCTTGCTGATCTTGAGATCGAGGATGAGATAGCAAGAATCAAGAAAGACAAAGGATTGGCGCTATGAGTGCTATCCCCATTCTTGGAGTAATCTTTGCTTTCATCATTGCTGTTGTTTATATTGCGGAAAGCGAGAGTACAAAGAGGCAGAGAAACAAAATCGATGCCACACTGCGTTCTGAAGAGATGGCGAGAGGATACAATCCTGGTACTTATTCTTTAGAGAGCGAGAAGGAAGAGGATTTACCTGAAAACATCAAACGGGTAAGAGAGAGACTTGAAGAAGGAATCGTGGATCTAAAGAAAAGGATAAAGACTATGGATTCCAATAATAACTAAGGACAATAAGGAATATAGAAAATGGAAATCAGAACAAGAAGATGGACAAGATCCCCAAGGGGATGCGTATTGGGTGTTGCAACAGGACTAGCAGAGTGGAGGGGCCTCCCGGTGAATTTGACCAGACTCCTTGTTCTCCTGGTTATGGTATCGACAGCTTTCTTCCCAGCATTGATCGTTTACCTCTTGATAGCTCTTCTTCTCCCAGAGCAGACAAGTGAAGATGTTATCAGAGATAATTATCATAACTCTGATCGTTCATCAAACTACTCAAGTCGCCAGAAAGAAGATGATGACCTGAAAAAAAGATATGAGAACCTCAAGAGAAAAGTCGAAGGAATGGAGAATGACCTCTTCGACAGGGAAAAAGAGTGGGATGCCCACTTCAAGGCAGAAACAGCTGTATAACCTATGGCCTCCAAAAATGGGGGCCAATTCTCTGAATCGAAAAATCGAAGTCTGCAAGATGAAAAAAGAGAAATAGTGCAACGGCTGATTTTATTTGTATCTACCTCAAACAGATAATATAATTCATTTCTATAGAAAGTAATTTTATATGGTAAAACTCTCGAGTAATTGCGTGATATTCCGTACATGGAAAGGAGTCTCGATATTATGAAGGTAAATAAAAGGCTTGGGTTGGTGGTTGTAATCCTGTGTCTGACTCTGCTACCTCTGATGGCTAGCGGTGTGGCGGAAGCCACAAAGCAAAAGATGCTCGCCGCCAACAGCAACGAGAGCTTGCTGCAAAAAAGCGATAGCATTCTAAGCGTACATGAATCTGACTATAATAATTTCATCATATATAGGACAAAAGATTTCAGAGGTCATACAAATGATGGCATGTACTATGAGGGGTATTTGAATGGTAGATTCTACTGCTACTATGGAGTATATTTTGCTGCAATGCCCTGCTATGACATGGGGTTTAATCCTTTGGAAGATAATATAGTTTTCAATGAAGTGTTGACTTCTTATGAGACAGCTACAGAAATGAAAATAAATGGGAATCAGATCTTGCTGAAGACTTCAGTTGCACCAGATAAGGTTCAGGAAACACTGGAATGCTTTGGTCTGGAATACGTTGAAGGTGATTGCATCTCCAATTCTTACGTGTTGGATGCAGAGTCTCTACTGCTACAGGAATGCACCACTATTATAAGTCGTGCCGATGGTACAGTAGTATCAAGGGCAAAGCAGACTCTGACTTTGGATGCTGAAAAGCCAGAAATAATTGAGGAGATATACAATCGGTTGACGGCTGAGAATCAACAGGAAGTAACTATTGTACTGGATCCTGGTACCGAAATCGAAGAAACCTTTACAGGATATTTTATAGAGGGTGAAGATATTGATGTATATCTGCCTGGTGGATATATGTACCTCTATACAGATGCTGCCTGCACAGATCTCTACGGGGAAGGTGAAAATTCTGGCATTGTGACTGTGAACAGGGCAGGAACATTATACAGTAAGCATGAGTGATTCATAATGGATTATTAAGCGGTAGAAACAAGAATAGGTGAATTAAGACTTTCCTGAATTATCGGACTATAGAAACAGGCCTTTGACCTTGTTTTCAGGGTGTTTCCTCTCATTTTCCGGTTGAAAAAGCACTATTTAAATCCATTTCCTGTTATGATGTGACCTCCTGTCAACACTTTTTTAACTTTTTTATTGATTGAGTTCTGGGAAGAACATAGACTGTCAGTTATTCGGCACTTGACCATTCTGTTATTCGTGGATTGGTTACCAACAGGTCAATGGTTCGCCAAAAGCCCTTTCAGTCTAGATAGCGGGAATTTATTTCAGTCCCATAGGAAAATCGAAGATGGCTGAATCATGCACTTACCTGCCTTCTGTTCTTCCCTTTGCTCATTTTTTTCAGCCCTCTCAGGCTGTAGTCACCAATGCTTCCATTACGGCGTCCAGACTAGACTGCCATACATCTCATCCAGGGCATCCTGTGCCTCGTCCAACCTTTCTATTGCATCTTCTATGGACGTCCAAACCTTCGTTCCTTCGAGTGATTCTGGCAGCGAGTCAAGCTTCCTCTCTTCGTTCTCCCTCATTTCGTCGATGAAAACATGGAACCTGTCCATGAGGATGGATGCTTCCTCTCCGAATGACGACGAAACCCTTGAAACCAATGCGTATTCCTTCCTGTTCATTCCTCACCTCCTGGTCTAGTCCATCTTTCCATTCATCATGCCCCATATGAAGCATACAAGTTCCCTTGCTTCGGCAGTGGCGGCCACATTCGCGGCCTTTCCCTTTTTCTCCAGGCTGGTCATCTTCTGCTTTATGCGTTTCAACCCCTTGTCTGCATATGCGATGACCGCCGGACTCTGTCCCTGTTGTCTGAGCAGGAGCCTCTTGGACTTTCTGCTGTAAGGATTGCTTCTCTTTATACCCTTCACCGCTTCGATCAACAGCAGTCTGAGTCGGCTGTTGCCGCATTTCGTTGTGCCTCCATGTCTGCCTAGCAAGTATATGCTTATCTCATCACACACTAATCTAAGTGATACCTTCAAACATATTCTATCGGCAAAGCAATGACATTATCCTTCAGATAATATGGTTTTTCGCATTGGCAAAGTATGCAGCCCATTCCGATTTTTGGAAAGACACTAAAATGTTTTGCCATATCAAGAGAAGGTTTTCCTGATTTCTTTATCTCAATGGGATATACGATTCCGTCATTCTCTATGACCATATCAACCTCCCTCTGGTCTCTGTCCCTGTAGAAATAGAGCCTTTGGGTATCAAATCCGGCATTATAATATGATTTGATTATTTCACTTATGCAGAATGTCTCAAACAGTGGTCCGCTCATGGCGCCATTCATGGCCACTGTCCTGTTGTTCCATCCCACAAGGTAGCAGACAAGTCCCGTATCCATGAAATATACCTTGGGTGTTTTGATGCTCCTGTTTGAAATGCTTTTCTCATATGGTCTGAGAAGTCTGATTATTCCGGAAGACTCCAGTATGCTGGTCCACTCCTGAACGGTCTTTACACTCACACCAATATCGTTGGACAGAGCGGAATAATTGATAAGTTCACCTGTCCTTGCGGCCAAGCATCTCATGAATGAGGAAAACTTCAACAGATTCTTGGTGTTGATAAGTTCTGCAACATCGTGTTCCAGATATGTTCTGACATACGAACGGTAATAAGGTTCCCACTCGATTTCCCCTCCAATCAGCTCAGGCATGCTTCCCCTGTGAATATGGAACCAGATGTCATCCATTCTCTTTAGGTTTCTGCTTCGTTTATTAATATATTCTTCTGTAGGAATAAACGGGGCATTGAAGTTTATATGCTGGATTTCTCGTATTGAAAGAGAAGACATATCTATGATGCAGACTCTTCCTACCAGGGAATCGGAAACATTGGAAAGCAGTCTGTAGGACTGGGAACCTGTCAGAATGACTTCTCCTTTGTCTTCACTTTTATCAACGATATACTTGAGCTCTAAGAACAGTTCTGGAGCCCTCTGTACCTCATCGATGATTACAGGCATTCTGTTGTTTTTGAAAAAAAGTGCGGGATCATTTTTTGCTGTTTCTAGTTCAAGATAATCATCCAGGACAACATAGGAGTAATCATTGGAATACATATGCTTGAGCATAGTCGATTTGCCCACCTGACGCGGACCGATCAGCAACAAAACCTTGTACTGTTTCCTCATTCGAGAAATATATTCTGATATATGTCTCTCCAAATACATAGTAAAACTCGTCTAATTTTTACTGTTACTCAATATTAGCCGAAAAAAAGGATTATATCAAGAAAAATGACACAAGAATTTGTTGGTAAGAATTATCGTTAGTGCTTATATGCAGATATTAGAGAGGATAAGCTCGATAATGATTCCACCGAATCTGAGGAGAAGGTGGTGATTCTGCATGATTATATAAAAGATTGAAATAGACGAGAAGGAGCTGTCAGTATGCTTATACCGATTTTTAGATTATCCCGAAAAACACCGCAATTCCCAGGGAATCACTGATATAAGTCGGTATATGTTGGTAAAAGAATTGTCAGACAAAGCAATGGAAGTGATGAAGTCGATGGACTATCAACCATGCACCATCACTTTCATCTACTCTTCAAGCATCAGACCAATACTTGACTACTATCTTGCGGAAGGCATAGAAGAGTATGATCCAAATCTACGCAGCCAGATTGAAACGATGTATTTGGAACAGTATCGTGAAGGTACCATTTCCAGAAGCACCTACTACAAACGACTGAGAGGTATAGACATATTCGATGCAGTCCATGAAACAGGAGCCTATGAATGGAGGAAACATGCAAGTGATGTTATAGCCCCCGTCCAATCATACAGCGGAACAATATCGGAGCATCTTTCAACAAGGAAGCTGAACCCCAAGAGTCTGAGGGCTGAAAGGATGTACCTTGGAGAGTTCTCGATATTCTGTGCGGAAAGCGGACTTAGTAACCCTTGTGATATAAATGGCGAAACCGTATTGAGATTCATCAAATGCAAGGGGCTCAAAATGACTGTAGGATTGGAAATGGTGGCGACCGCCATCTCCAAATACCTTGCATATCTTTTCGAAGCCGGGATCATCGACAGCGACCTCCATTCAATCGTCAAGGTAAAGGGCAACAGGGACCGCAAAGTCAAAATGCCATTCGACATCGATGTGCTGAACAGACTGCTGGAATCCATTGACACCGATACGGGAATAGGAAAAAGTGTAAGAGCCAATTGAAAAGGGAAAATAGTCCACTTTGTCTGCACACTATCTTGAGATATGCAGCATACCAGTGAAAAATACTCAGAAAAGACAGAATATTGATTTCTTTACAGAGGATGAACTCGGAATTCTGCTCAGCCAGCCCGACCAGAGAAGAAAAAAGGATGTCAGAAACCTTACGATGATGATTCTTATGTATGATACGGGATGAAGGATACAGGAGCTTCTGGACCTGAGGGTACATAATGTCCACCTTGATGACAGATGCCCCAGCGCAACAATCAACGGCAAGGGAAAAAAGACAAGGATTGTGCCCCTTATGGAAAAGACTGTGGAGCACTTGAAGAAATACATGTCCCTTTACTTTCCTGACGGCCCGGGAGATGATGAGCTGCTTTTCTACACAATCAACAATGGAGAAAGAACATCAATGTCGCAGGACAACGTACAGAAGTTCATCGACGGATACTGCCAAAAGGCAAAGGAAAAGGGGTTGGAGATCAGAAGCCATATCTACTGCCACATGTTCAGACATTCAAGGGCCACACATCGTTTCAAACGTGTAAACGAAATAAAATAAAAGCGAACAACGTTTTCTTTTTCGTTACTCAGGTATGGCAAAAAGCCTTATTATTTTGGCCAATATGTTCTTTTACGTTACAGGGAAGGATTTGTAATTTCTTTTGTTGCAGTAAATAAAAAAGTCAGAACTTGATTGTATCAAATTCTGACTAAAAGGATACGACTCCATGTACCTTCTAATACATCGGACAAAACATGAGTAGAAACGAAAATTTTGGGGGCTTTTGTTCGCTTGCTGTTCTCATTATAAAGGTACTTGTTCGAGTTGTATAGGTCTTGTTCTCAACTGTGGTTCTTTTGTTCGCTGGGAACAGAGCTTGTTCTCCTCTCCCTGTGTTCTGTTCGTCTCCTTCTTGATTTTGTTCACCTCAGAGGGAGTCTTGTTCTCTTATCAAAAATCTCTTGACTATTCTCCGATATCGAGCAATTAATTCCTTTCTATGGAAGAAATAGAGTATGAAGTGACGAGGAACAGCTCAGTGGATGGAGACGAGCTTGACAGGTATGCGGTGTACAGGCTGCTTCTCCTGTCCTTCGAGAAGGATGTAAGGTCAGGGGATATGGAGTTTGACTATCTCATTGACATTGAGAAGGTTGCCGCAGATATATGCAGGTCTTTCATCAGACTCTCTTCCCTCGACCTGAGACTGAGCGTCAACGGGGAGATGTGGCGGAAGCCTCCTGCACCGAAGAAAAAGTACGTGCGGCCCCTGTCCGTATTCCGTGAAAGGAAGGTGGAGAAGGGAATCTGTCCGGTGTGTGGAAAAAAGCTGCCTGTTGATGGAAAGAGAAATGGAAGGCAAAGGATATATTGCTCAGGGAGGTGCAGAACTGTGGCAAATAGGGAAAGGAGCAAGACGAAGAGGAACTGCGTCGTCTGCGGCAAGGAATTCTGGACATACGGGAAAAGGTTTGTGAAATACTGCTCGTCTGAATGTTACGTGCAGGCGAGGTTCTATTCGGCATCGCCGATCCCCTATGACGCCCTCCACGGGCCTTCGGGGATACTTTATCTCCTGAAGAAGCTGGATGCGGATGACTCCCTGTCCGACAAGGACTTCAGATATACGGTGAAGATTCTTATTTCGGAACTTGAGGAGATGGTCAAGCCCTTGGACCAGATAAGGATGGCTGAGGATGACGGAAAAGAAGAATAAGAAGGTCACCCAAATAGCAGCCACTAAGCCTCTGCTGAAAAAGAAGAAGGGCAGAAGGCTGAGGGTTGCAGGCTATGCACGTGTCTCAACCGATAGCGAGGAACAGCAGAACAGCTACGAGGCGCAGCTCGACTATTACAAAAACATGATAAAGGCAAAGTGGAACTGGCAGTTCGTGAAGATGTACTCGGACGATGGAATCTCCGGTACCACCGCAAAGGACCGGCCGGGTTTCCAGGAGATGATGAAGGATGCCCTGGAAGGGAAGATGGACCTTATACTCACCAAATCCATATCAAGGTTTGCCAGGAATACCGTAGACAGCCTCTCCGCCATAAGGCTCCTGAAGAGCCACAACGTCGAGATCTACTTCGAGAAGGAGAACATATGGACCTTCGATTCCAAGGGGGAGCTGCTGATAACGATAATGTCTTCCATGGCCCAGGAGGAGTCCAGGTCAATTTCTGAGAACGTCAGGTGGGGGTTCAGGAAGTCCTTCGCTGACGGAAAGGTGTCTTTCTGTTCGGAAGGCCCCTACGGATACAGGAAGAACGCAGAAGGCAAGGTAGAGATCGATGAAGGTAAGGCGGATGTCGTCAGATTCATTTACCACAGGTTCTTCGAGGGATGGAGTTTTCAGGCCATATGCAGGACGCTGAACAAGGAGGGGATACCTGGACCTTCGGGCATTGCCGGGTGGTATGTCGAGACCATGAAAAGAATCCTCCATAACGAGAAGTATTGCGGCGATGCAATACTGCAGAAGACATACACCATAGATTTCCTGGACAAGAAAAGGAAGGTCAACAACGGGCAGATGCCCAAATGGCTTGTGGAGAACAACCATCCCGCCATCATAAGCAGGAAGGCTTCCCTCCTGATAGTGAATATGGATAACAAGAGGAAGGAAAACGATATAGTCAAGCACAGATCCCAGCTTTCCGGTTATATCTTCTGCGGTATATGCGGCGGAATGATGAAAGAGAAGCCGATTCACAGTGGGACAAAACATGAGCAGCGCATATGGTACTGCTTTGACGATAGCCACCCCAAGGTGAAGATAAAGCAGGATGACGTCCTTTCATGTATTCTCGAAAATCTCAACAAAGAGTTTATTAGGATTATCCCCAAGGCGAAGGGTATCCTTCTCTGATATAATTGCTAACAAAAATGAAGGCATCGTCGAGAAAACTAGAAAAATCCAGGAAGACTTTGTTCAAGTGCTGAAGCGCGATGATACCATGTCAAAAAACATCATGTTGATTGATAAAAAGCAGGTACATAATAACCGCCTTCAGGTAATCAACCAGTATACTATCGATCAGGATCAAGGAGCAAAGCACCGCAGCTGGTTGCGATGTTCGTCTG